>JAGWKJ010000123.1 GCA_028865375.1 Hyphomicrobiales bacterium
ACAAGGCGGTGCAGATCGTGCCGCTCGGCGCCAAGGACGCCGACATCGTCAACATGGCGACGCTGGCGGCCTTCAACGTGGGGGGGTGAGGCGCCCCTCTCACTCCCAGGGGCGGGACGCGGCGGCCTTGGCTTCGTAGGACGCGATCTCCGCCGAACGCGCCAGCGTCAGGCCCACGTCGTCGAGGCCCTCCAGCAGGCAACGCTTGCGGAACGGCTCGATGTCGAAGCGCACCACGCCGCCGTCGGGGCCGCGGATCTCCTGCGCTTCGAGGTCCACCGTGAGCGTGGCGTTGGCGCCGCGGTCGGCGTCGTCCATCAGCTTGGCGAGGTCCTCCTTCGAGACGACGACCGGGAGGATTCCGTTCTTGAAGCAATTGTTGAAGAAGATGTCGGCGAAGCCGGTCGAGACCACGCAGCGCACGCCGAAGTCGAGCAGCGCCCATGGCGCGTGCTCGCGCGACGAGCCGCAGCCGAAATTGTCTTCCGCCACCAGGATGGCGGCCTTGCGCCAGGCCGGCTGGTTGAGCACGAAATCGGGGTTTTCCGAGCCGTCCTCGCGGTAGCGCATCTCCGCGAACAGCCCCTTGCCGAGACCCGTGCGCTTGATCGTCTTCAGGTATTGCTTGGGGATGATCATGTCGGTGTCGACGTTGGCGATGCGCAGCGGCGCGGCGACGCCGGTCAGGACCGTGAACTTCTGCATGGCGGGCTTGCCCTCGGACGAAGGATTCCGGCCGGGCCGATAGCACGGCGGCCGCGCACTTGGCGAGCGCGGCGCGAGACGATAGAGCGGGCCGCCCCGACCGGGCCGGAGGATCGAACCCATGCGCCCATCGGGACGCGCGGCCGACAGGATGCGCAACGTGACGCTCGAGCGCGGCGTCGCCCGCCACGCCGAGGGCTCGTGCCTCGTCAAGTTCGGCGACACCCACGTGCTGTGCACCGCCTCGCTCGAGGACAAGCCGCCGCCGTGGCTGCGCGGCCAGGGCCGCGGCTGGGTCACCGCCGAATACGCCATGATCCCGCGCGCGACCTCCACCCGCACGCGGCGCGAATCCACCGCCGGCAAGCCGTCGGGCCGCACCCACGAGATCCAGCGCCTGATCGGCCGCTCGCTGCGCGCGGTGGTCGACCTGCCCAAGCTCGGCGAACGACAGATCACCATCGACTGCGACGTGCTGCAGGCCGACGGCGGCACGCGCACGGCCTCGGTCACCGGCGCCTGGGTGGCGCTGCGCGACTGCCTCGCGTGGATGCGGCAGCGCTCGATCCTGAAAGATATGCCTTTGAAGGACCACGTGGCGGCGGTCTCCTGCGGCATCGTGGGCGGCGAGGCCGCGCTCGACCTCGATTACGCCGAGGACTCGACCGCCGAGACCGACGCCAATTTCGTCGTCACCGGATCGGGCGGCCTCGTGGAGGTGCAGGGCTCGGCCGAGGGCGCGCCCTTCAGCGAGGGGCAGCTGATCCGGATGCTGGAACTGGCGCGCGGCGGGATCGCCGAGCTGGTGGCGCTTCAGAAGGCCTGCGCGGGCTGATCCCCGGCGCGCGCCCGCGCCAGCGCCGCCTCCACGAATTCCGCGTGGCCGGCGAGGTCGCCGCCCGCGCTCAGCGCGATGCACGGCAGCGCGACGCCGGCGATTCCCGCCGTCGTTTCGCCTTCGCCCGGCAGCCGTCGCGCCGACAAGGTCGCGGCATCGACGAGATCGACGACGAGCCGCACGATTCCCGCCGGCGCGGCCTCCTCGCGCACGATCCCGACGCCGCGGCGCTCGACCAACCCCGCGTTGCCGGGATGGGGCGTCGCCACCAAGCGACCGCCCGCCGCCGTCGCGACGACGCGGTCGTCGCCGACGATGGCGCCATGGCCGCCCGTCGCGCGACGCCGCGCCACCAGGACCAGCGCCAACCGCGTCTTGCCGGCGCCCGAAGGGCCGCGGATCAGCACGGCGTCTTCGCCCAGCAGCGCGACGGTCGCCTGGATCGCCGCGCCGCTCACGCGGCGGCGGGCAGGCGGACGACGAAGCGCGCGCCCAAGGCCGCGCCGTCGGGGCCGTCGCGATTCTCGGCGCGGATCGTGCCGCGATGTGCTTCCGCGATCTGGCGAGAGATCGAGAGGCCGAGGCCGGAGTTCTGGCCGAAGCCCTGGTTCGGGCGGTCGGTGTAGAAGCGCTCGAAGATGCGCTCGAACGCGTGGGCGGGGATGCCCGGCCCGTCGTCCTCGACGCGCAGCTCGATCTCCGGCGCGCCCTCGGCGCCGGGCTTGCGCGCGAGGAACACGCGGACCTCGGCGCCGGGCGCGGAAAACGAGCGCGCGTTCTCCAGCAGGTTGGCGACGACCTGCCCCAGCCGCGAATCGTGGCCGAGCACGATGAACGCGTCGCCGGCGCGCAGGCCCGGCTCGGGCGCGGGCGGCTCGACCACCAGCCGCGTCGTCACGCCGTCCTCGCGCGGGGCCGCGCGCGCCGAGGAGACCATGGCGTCGAGCAGCTTGGCGAGGTCGACCGGCTCGCGGTCGGCGCGCGACAGTTCTGCGTCGAGCCGCGAGGCGTCGGAAATGTCGCTGATGAGGCGGTCGAGCCGGCGCACGTCGTGCTGGATCACTTCGAGCAGGCGGTCGCGCGAGGCCGGCGCGGAGACGCGCGGCAGCGTCTCCACCGCGCTGCGCAAGGAGGTCAGCGGGTTCTTCAGCTCGTGCGAGACGTCGGCGGCGAAGCGCTCGATCGAGTCGAGCCGGCGGTAGAGCGCCTGCGTCATGTCGCGCAACGCGCCCGACAGGTGGCCGATCTCGTCGGAGCGGCCGGTGAAGTCGGGGATCTCGCGGCGCGCGCGGATGCCGCGGCGCACGTTCTCGGCCGCGTCGGCGAGTCGGCGCAGGGGCTCGGCGATCGTGCCGGCGAGCAGCAGCGACAGCAGCAGCATGACGCCGGCCATCACCAGGAAGACGCGGAACATCGCCGCCCGCTCGGCGGCCAGCACCGCGTCGATGTCGCCGCCGCGGGTGGAGAGCACGAGCGCGGCGTGGACGACGCGGTAGCGCTCGATGGGCACGCCGACCGAGACGATGGTCTCGCCGCGCGGGTTGGCGAACACGCGCGAGGTCGCCTCGCCGGCGAGCGCCGTGGCCGCCTCGGGCGGCGCCGCGCCGGTGTCCGGTCCCGCCGCGACCGGGGCCGCGCCGCCGTGCGCGAACAGGCCCGAGACCCAGCCCGTGAACCGCGCCCAGACGCCCGGCGCCGGCGCTCCGGGCATCAGCGGCAGGTCGAAGGCGACGATGTTGCCGCGCAGCGACAGCGCCTGCGTGTCGATGAGCGACGTGCCGTCGCGGTCGAACACCTGCGCGCGCACGCCGGTGGGTTGCACGAGACGGCGCAGCATCGGCCCGACCTGCTCGGGATTGATCGAGAACGACAGCGCGTCGTCGGGCGCCTTGGCGGTCTGGCCGGGCGCGAGCCGCATCAGCTTTTCGGGATCGATCGTCAGCGTGTCGGTTTCCACCGTGGCCGATGCGGCGATGGCCGCGGCGATGATCTCGCCCTGCGTGCTCAGGCTCTGCGTCCTGGCCTCGATCAGCCCCTCGCGGAACTGCGCGATCCACATGAAGCCGAGGAACAGCGCGACCAATCCGCCGAGGTTCAGCGTGACGATGCGCCGCGTGACCGAGGACGAAAACGCGCCCGACAGCGCGCGCCGCAACCGGCGCAGGCGCGCCCGCGCGCGCCATTCGCCCGCCGCATGGTGCGGTCTGGCCGCCGCGGCGGGCGGCGCATGGGCCTCGGCCGTCATGGTCCCGGGTCCTCCGTCGTCCCTCTCAGGCCTCGCGGAAACGGTAGCCGACGCCGTAGAGGGTCTCGATCATCTCGAAGTCGTCGTCGACCGCCTTGAACTTCTTGCGCAGCCGCTTGATGTGGCTGTCGATGGTTCGGTCGTCGACGTAGACTTGGTCGTCGTAGGCGGCGTCCATCAGCGCGTTGCGGCTCTTCACCACGCCGGGTCGCGTGGCCAGCGCCTGCAGGATCAGGAACTCGGTCACGGTGAGCGTCACCGGCAGGTCCTTCCAAGTGCAGGCGTGGCGCTCCGGGTCCATCTTGAGCGCGCCGCGTTCGAGCGCCTTGGCCTCGGGCTCCTTCGCCTGGCCGGCGGCCTCCTTGGGCGCGGAGCGGCGCAGGATCGCCTTCACGCGCTCGACCAGCAGGCGCTGCGAGAACGGCTTGCGGATGAAGTCGTCGGCGCCCATCTTGAGGCCGAACAGTTCGTCGATTTCCTCGTCCTTGGAGGTGAGGAAAATCACCGGCATGTCGGACTTCTGCCGCAGCCGACGCAGCAGCTCCATGCCGTCCATGCGCGGCATCTTGATGTCGAAGATGGCGAGGTCGGGCTGGTTGGCCTTCAGGCCGTCGAGCGCGGCGGCGCCGTCGGTGTAGGTCTGGACGCGGTAGCCCTCGGCTTCCAGCGACAGGGAAACCGAAGTGAGGATGTTGCGGTCGTCGTCGACCAAGGCGATCGTCGGCATGGGCTCCGTTCCAAGGCGACCGGCGAGGCCGGCGTCGACGCCACGGATCGCCGCCGGGGGCGGCTGAAATGTGGCCGGGTCGCGTCCGAACGCGGCCGGATTTCCGCCGCTTCGTCGGCAAGGTCTAGCGGAAATCCGCCGTCGGCGCCACTTCGGGCATACTGGTACCGACGGATCGGACGCCCTCGGCGTCTTTCCGGACGAACGGACAAGCCTATGAAAGCCACGCCCGCTTCCCGCCCCGATCCCCTCGCCGAGGCCCGCGCGCTGCTGCGGCGCGGGGGGCCGGCGACGCTGGCCACCCTCGACGGCCAAGGCGGGCCGTTCGCGACGTTGACCTCGTATTCGACCGCCCCCGACGGCGCGCCGATCCTGCTGCTCTCGACGCTGTCCGCGCATACACGCCACCTGCTCGCCGATCCGCGCGCGGCGCTGCTGGTCGCGCCGCCGTCGCCGCGCGGCGATCCGTTGGACGCGGCGCGGCTTACGGTCTCGGGCCGGGTCGTCCGCGACGCGGCCGAGGCGACGCGGATCCGCCATCTCGCGCGCAACCCGAAGGCGCGGCTTTACGCCGGCTTCGGCGACTTCGCCTTCTTCAGGCTCGAACCGGCGGGCGTGCACTTCAACGGCGGCTTCGGCCGTGCTGCGCCGCTCGCGTTGGCCGACGTCACGGGCCCGGCGGCGCCGGCTCTCGCCGCCGGCGAAGCGGACATCCTCGCCGAACTCGCGGCCGACCCGTCGCGCCTCGCCGCGCTCGCCGACGCACCCGGCGTCAAGGGCTGGAAGGCGATCGGCGTCGACGCCTTCGGGCTCGACCTGCTGCGCGGCCGGCAGCCCGCGCGCGTCGGTTTCGCCGCGCCCGCGACGACGCCCGAAGCTTGGGCGGCGGCGCTGGCCGCCATCCCGGCCTAGGCGCCGTCGAGCTTTTGCAGCGCCCGCGCCAAGGTCCGCCAATCGGTCCAAGCGGCGCGTTTCTGCGCCGGCTGGCGCAGCAGGAAGGCGGGGTGGAGCATCGGCAGCGCGGGCAAGGTCAGGCCGGGCGCGACCGCGCAATCGACCCAGCGCCCGCGCGCCTGCATGATGCCGGTCTTTACGCCGAGCAGGCCCTGCATCGCCGGCGCGCCGAGCGTCACCAGCAGGCGCGGCCGGGCGAGCGCGATCTGCCGGCGCAAGAAGGGCAGGCAGGTCTCGATTTCGAGCGGGGTGGGCGTGCGGTTGCCCGGCGGCCGCCACGGCACGACGTTGGCGATGTAGCAGCGCGTCCGGTCGAGCCCGATCTCGGCCATCATCGCGTCGAGCAAGCGCCCGGCCGGGCCGACGAAAGGCTTTCCTTGGCGGTCTTCCTCGGCGCCGGGACCTTCCCCCACGAACATCACCGGCGCGCCCGGCGTTCCGTCGGCGAAGGCGAGCCGGGTCGCGGTCGCCTTGAGGCCGCAGCCGTCGAACGCCTCCAACATGGCCCGCAATTCGTCGAGATCGGTCGCTTTGCCGGGGTCGATTTCGCCGGCCTGCACGGCGGACGGCGCGGCTTGGGACGGCCGACGGGCGTCGACGCGCGACGACGGCAGGGGGATCGCCGCCGGCACGGCCGCGGTCTCGGCCGCGGCCGCCTCGGCGAAGCGGTCGCGCGGGCCTTCGTCCAAGGCGAGGTCGACCCCCATTTCGGCCTGCCAGCGCAGGCCGTCGAGGCCATCGGTCGGGATCGGGTGCGTCATGGCGGGATGGGCGGAGTTTACACGAAGCGCGTCGGGCGGCTATAGGCCGGCCGCGCCCGTTTCCGACACCCCTGGAGGCGAGGGCGCGATCCGTTCGAAAGGACACCGATATGGCGCAAGCGAAGAAGCTCGCGGCCGCGGTGCGCGGCGGGAGCGGCAAGGGGGCCGCCCGCAGCGTTCGCCGTGAAGGCCGCGTACCCGGCGTGATCTATGGCGGGGGCGAAGCCCCGACCACGATCTCGCTGGACTACAAGACCCTGAACCAGCTCATCTACGGCGGTCATTTCCTGACCACGCTGTTCGACATCGAGGTCGAGGGCAAGGTCGAGCGTGCGATCCCGCGCGACTACCAGCTCGACCGCGTGAAGGACACGCCGCTGCACGTCGACTTCATGCGCCTGAAGGCGGGCTCGAAGGTCCGCATCGCGGTGCCGGTCCATTTCGTCAACGAGGACCAGTCGCCGGGCATCAAGAAAGGCGGCACGCTCAACGTCGTGCGCCATTCGGTCGAGCTCACCTGCCCGGCCGACGCGATCCCCGAGTTCATCACGGGCGACCTCGCGGGCTTCGACATCAACGATTCGCTGCACATCTCGGCGATCAAGCTGCCGGAAGGCTGCAAGCCGACGATCTCCGCGCGCGACTTCACCGTCGCCACGATCGCGCCGCCGACGACCTACACGGAAGAAGCGCCCGCCGCCTCGGCCGCTCCGGCCGCCGGCGCGACC
>JAGWKJ010000124.1 GCA_028865375.1 Hyphomicrobiales bacterium
TGCCGAAATGCTTGTAGAGGTCTCCGGCCGGCGCGCTGGCGCCGAAGCCGGACATGCCGACGAAGGAGCCGCCGTCGCCGGTCCAGCGCTCCCAGCCGAAGCCGAGCGCCGCCTCGACGCCGACGCGCGGGGCGGTGCCGAGCGTGACGGCGCGATAGGCGGCGTCCTGCCCGGCGAACAGTTCCCAGCACGGCATCGAGACGACCGCGGCGCGCACGCCTTCCGCCGCGAGGAGGTCGGCCGCCGCCATCGCGATCTCGACCTCCGAGCCGGTGGCGAGCAGCGTCACGTCGCGCGGGCCGTCGGCCTCGCGCAGCACGTAGGCGCCGCGCGCGCTGCGGTTCTCGGCCGCGTCGGCGCGCAAGGTCGGCAGGTTCTGGCGCGACAGGCACAGCGCGGAAGGCGTGCGCGGCGCGCGCATCGCGAGTTCCCAGCATTCGGCGGTCTCGACCGCGTCGCAGGGCCGGAACACGTTGAGGTTGGGGATCGCGCGCAGCGAAGCCAAGTGCTCGACCGGCTGGTGCGTCGGCCCGTCCTCGCCGAGCCCGATCGAATCGTGAGTGAACACGTAGACGACCCGCAGGCCCATCAGCGCCGACAGCCGCACCGCGCCGCGCGCGTAATCGGCGAAGGCGAGGAACGTGCCGCCGTAGGGCACGAAGCCGCCGTGCAGCGCGATGCCGTTCATCGCCGCCGCCATGCCGTGCTCGCGGATGCCATAGCGCACGTAACGGCCGGCGAAGTCGCCGGGCGCGATCGAAGCCATGCCCTTCGTGATCGTCAGGTTGGAATGGGTGAGGTCGGCCGAGCCGCCGAGCGCGGCCGGCACGGTCGCGACGACCGTCTCGAGCGCCATCTCGGAGGCCTTGCGCGTCGCGACCTTCGGCTTCTTCGCCACGAGGTCGGCCCGGAAGGCGGCCATCGCCGGGCCGAAGGCGGCCGGCATTTCGCCGCCGATCGCGGCCTCGAACGCGGCGCGGTCTTCCGAAGCGGCGAGGCGGGCCTCCCAGTCCCGCCGCACGGGCGCGCCACGGGCGCCGGCGGCGCGCCAGGCGGTGAGCGTGTCGGCGGGGACCTCGAACGGCGCCGCCGTCCAACCGAGGTTGGCGCGCGCGGCGGCGATCTCGGCCGCGCCGAGCGGCGCGCCATGGGCGGCCTCGGTGCCCTGCTTGCCGGGCGAGCCGAAGCCGATCGTCGTGCGGCAGGCGATCAGCACCGGCTTGTTGGAGGATTGCGCCTCGTACAGCGCGCGCCGCACCGCGCCGCGGTCGTGGCCGTCGACCGCGAAGGTGCGCCAGCCGGCCGCCTCGAAGCGCGCCCTCTGGTCCATGCGCGTGGAGAGCGACGTCGAGCCGTCGATGGTGATGCGGTTGTCGTCCCACAGCACGACGAGGCGCGACAGGCCGAGGTGGCCGGCGAGGTCGATCGCCTCGTGGCTTATGCCCTCCATCAGGCAGCCGTCGCCGGCGATGACGTAGGTGCGGTGGTCGACGAGCGCCTCGCCGAAGCGGGCGGCCATCGCCCGCTCGGCGATCGCCATGCCGACCGCGGTCGCGATGCCCTGCCCGAGCGGGCCCGTCGTCGTCTCGACGCCGAGCGCGTGGCCGTATTCTGGATGCCCCGCCGTGATGGCGCCGAGCTTCCGGAACCGCTTGATCTCGTCGATCGTCATGTCGGGATAGCCGACGAGATGGTTGATCGCGTAGAGCAGCATCGACCCGTGGCCGGCCGAGAGCACGAAGCGGTCGCGGTCGGGCCAATGCGGCGCGGACGGGTCGAACTCCAGGAACTCGCGGAACAGCACGGTGGCGACGTCGGCCATGCCCATCGGCATGCCCGGATGGCCGGACTGCGCGCGCTCGACCGCGTCCATCGCGAGCGCGCGGACGGCGTTGGCCATGGCGGCGCCGTCGAGGTCGGCGGCGGGTTCCCGTTTGGCGAGGGCGTTCATGGATCGGCTCCCTGGTCTCAGGCCGCGCGGCGGCGGCGCTCGACGAGCTTGAGGATCATCGGGGTGAGGATGAGCTGCATCGCGATGTCGAGCTTGCCGCCCGGGATCACGATCGAGTTGGCGCGGCTCATCCACGAGCCCGCGATCATCGACAGCAGGTAGGGGAAGTCGATGCCGCGCGGGCTCTTGAAGCGGATGACGACCATCGATTCGTCGGGCGTCGGGATCCAGCGCGCGATGAACGGGTTCGACGTGTCGACCGTGGGCACGCGCTGGAAGTTGATGTCCGTGTGCGCGAACTGCGGGCAGATGTAGCCGACGTAGTCGGGCATCCGGCGCAGGATCGTGTCGGTCACGGCCTCGGTCGAATAGCCGCGCGCGTCGCGGTCGCGGTGCAGCTTCTGGATCCATTCGAGGTTGATGACCGGCACGACGCCGATCTTCAGGTCGACGTGCTTGGCGATGTCGACGCCGTCGGCGACCACGGCGCCGTGGAGGCCCTCGTAGAAAAGCAGGTCCGTGCCCGGCTCGAACTCGCGCCAGGGCGTGAACGTGCCCGGAGGGGAACCGTGCTCCTCCGCCTCGCGCGCGTCGTGGACGTAGGTGCGCGTGCGCCCGCCGCCGTCCGCCGCGTAGTCGGCGAAGGTCTTCTCGAGTTCCTCGAACAGGTTGGACGCCGCGCCGAAATGGCTGAAGTGATGGTTGCCGGCCTTGCCCGCCTCCGCCATCCTGGCGCGCATCTCGACGCGGTCGAAGCGGTGGAAGGCGTCGCCCTCGATGTAGGCGGCCTTGACGCCCTCGCGGCGGAAGATCTGGTCGAAGGTCCTCTTGACCGACGTGGTGCCGGCTCCCGAGGAGCCCGTGATCGCGATGATCGGATGGCGGATCGACAAGCTTTCCCCCTCAGGCGCGCAACAGGCCGCGACGGCCGAACAAAGGCGATTCGCTTTCCGGCCTTTCGTCGTCGAGGTGGTAGCGGCGGACGCGCTCCACCTTCTCGATCGAGCCGAACACGAAGGGCAGGCGGGCGTGCAGCCCGGCCGGCTCGGCGTCGAGCGCGCGGTTCGCGCCGTCGGTCGCCGCGCCGCCGGCCTGTTCCACCAGGAACGCGATCGGGTTGGCCTCGTAGAGATGGCGCAGGCGGCCCATGCCGTAGCCGCGCCGCTGGTCGGCCGGATAGAGGAACACGCCGCCGCGCGTGAAGATGCGATAGGCGTCGGCGACCAGCGAGGCGGTCCAACGCATGTTGAATTCGCGGCCGCGGGGGCCGTCGGCGCCGGCGATGCAATCGTCGACATAGGCCTTAACCGGGCCGAACCAGTGCCGGTAATTGGACGCGTTGATCGCGTATTCGAACGCATCGCGCGGAATGGCGAGACGCCGGCGCACGACCTTGAAGCGGCCGTCGGCGGGGTCGAGCGCGGCGGAATGCGTGCCGTCGCCCAGCGTGAAGACGAGATGGGTCTGCGGCCCGTAGACGAAGAAGCCGGCGGCGCGCTGGCGGTTGCCCGGCACGAGGAAATCGGCGTCGCGCATTCCCGGGGTCCAGCCCGCGTCGAGCACGGAGAAGATCGTGCCGATCGACACGTTGACGTCGATGTTGGACGAGCCGTCGAGCGGGTCCATCGCCACCAGCCACTTGCCGTGGGCGTCGAGGGCGACGGGGGTCGGCTTCTCCTCCGACAGCAGCGCGCGGACGCCCGCGCCGTGCAGCGCTTCGGTGAACAGGGCGTCGGCGACGACGTCGAGCTCCTTTTGCGCGTCGCCGTCCGCGTTGGCGTCGCCGCGCGCGCGGCCGAGGTCGCCGGCGAACGGTCCGCGCGCGATCAGCGCCGCCATCGCGGCGGCCGCCTTGGCGAGATTGGCGAACAGGGGCGCCAGTTCCGCCGCGTCGGACGCGGCGACGAATTCTGCGAGCTCGGGCGGTGCGCCCTCGGTCTTGGTCACGTCGTCCTCCCCTGGCCGTATCGGCTCTTGATGGGACGATGCAGGCTCGTCGAATTCAAGAAAAGCGAATAATTTTTGACGAGTAGTTCAATTTAATCTAATGGAACGATGCAGATGGCCGCGATCACGCTCCGCCAGATCGAAACCCTGCGCGCGATCGCCGCCGCCGGCGGCCTCGTCGGCGCCGCCAGGGCGTTGTCGATGACGCCCGCCGCCCTTACCATGCGGTTGAAAAACTTGGAGGAATCCGTCGGCATCGCCTTGTTCGAACGTACGCCAGCGGGGCTGCGGCTCAATTCCGCCGGAACGGTCGCGCTCGAAGCGTCGGGTGCGATCGACCGCGCGCTGCGTGAATTTGTCGCGACGATGGAAGCGGTGCGCACCGGCAGCGGCGGCATGCTGTCGTTGGGCGCCGTGACGACGGCGAAATATTTCGCGCCGCGTCTCGCCGCGGCGTTCCTGCGCGAGCATCCGGGCCTCGACCTGCGGCTGCGTTTCGGCAACCGGGCGGAGATCGCCTCGATGCTGCGCGACGCGGACGTCGACGTGGTGTTTTCGGGCCGGCCGCCCGCCGACGTGCCGGTGACGAAAGCTCGGCTCGGCCCGCATCCCTACGTGATGATCGCCGCGCCAGACCATCGCCTCGCCGGCCGCCGCCGCGTGCCGCGCCGCGAGTTGGAGGGCGAATCGTTCCTCGTGCGCGAGCCCGGCTCCGGCTCGCGGTCGCTGTTCGACTATTTCATCGGCGACACGCCGTTCCGCCTCGCGCGCATCGGCATCGACCTCGGCTCGAACGAATCGATCAAGCAGGCGGCGATGGCGGGGCTGGGCATCGCGCTGATCTCCGGGCACACGGTCGCCGCCGAAGTCGCCGACGGCCGCCTCGCCCGCCTCGACGTCGAAGGCCTCCCGATCGTGCGGCAATGGTTCATGCTGCGTCGCGCCGACCGCGATCCGTCGCCCACCGCCAAGACCTTCCAGGCGTTCGCGGCGACGCACGCGGGGACCTTCTTGCCGCGCCTGCCGCCGATCCCGGCCGCCTCGCGGAAGCCCGGGGACGCCGATCAACCGCCATCGGGAAAGGCCCGCCGCCGGCGCTCGCTCGGGCTCTCGCCATAGGCCTTGCGGAACGCCTTGGCGAAATGGTTGGCGTCGGCGAAGCCGGCCGCCGCGGCGATCCGCTTGATCGTCGCGCCGGGGTCGTCGAGCAGCGCGCCGGCCGCGCGCGCCAGCCGCTCCTCGCGCATGAAGCGGGCCGGCGACGCCCCCATCCGTTCGGCGAAGCGGCGCGAGAAATGCGCGCGCGTCATGCCCGCCACGGCCGCCAGCTCGGCGACCGAGGTCCGCCCGCCCCCGCGCAGGCGGAAGCGTTCGACCGCCCGGCCCAACGCGCCCTGGCGCCCCGTCGCCGGGGCGCCAGCGCGCTCGACGCCGTCCACCAGCGCCATCAGCGCCTCGTAGGCGATCGCCGAGGCGGCGCCGGGCGCGTCGTCGTCGCCCTCTACGATCCGCAGGCAGCTGGCCGCCAGCTTCTCGACGCTCGCCTCGCCCAGCCGCAGGACGGGACCGTTCTCCGCCACGACGGCGCGCGCGATTCGCAGCGCCTCCTGGCCGTTGACCGCGATCCAGAAGAACTCCCAGCGGCCGCCCTCCTCGACCCAATAGCGGTGGTCGTGGGGCACCGTGACGAGGAACGCGTCGCCCGCCTGCAGGCGATGGCGCGCGCCGCCGTGGCGCAGCCAGCCCGCCCCCGAGATCGTGTGCTGGAGAAGGGCGAACGGTTTGCGCCCGCGCTTCATGCCGTCCCAGGCGTAGCGGCCGCCCTCTCGCGTCTCGCAGCCCGCGTTGATCGGCATCACGTGCAGCCGCCGCCGGCCGCGCGGCAGCGACACGACGCGCATGACGGGCGATCGCGCCCGCAACCGATCCAGCACGAACGAACCCATGATGGTACGAATACACCCTGTTGCGGAGGCGCGCCATGGGGCAAGGAACGCGACGCCGCCGCCGCCGGCGGCCTTTCCCGCCGGGAGACCGTTCGATGATGAAATCCGACCCGAAGATCGCCTTCGTCGGCGCCGGCTCCACCGTGTTCATGAAGAACATCGTGGGCGACCTGCTGCGCCGCCCCGCGCTGTCTGGCGCGACGCTGGCGTTGATGGACATCGACGCCGGGCGGCTCGGCGAGAGCGCGGTCGTGGCGGGCAAGATCGCCGCCTCGCTCGGCGCCGCGGCGAAGGTCGAGACCACGACCGACCGCCGGCGCGCGCTCGAGGGGGCGGATTTCGTCGTCGTCGCCTTCCAGGTCGGCGGCTACGAGCCCTGCACGGTGACGGACTTCGAGATCCCCAAGCGCTACGGCCTGCGCCAGACCATCGCCGACACGCTGGGCGTCGGCGGCATCATGCGCGCGCTGCGCACCGTGCCCGAGCTGTGGAAGGTCTGCGCCGACATGATGGAAGTCTGCCCCGGCGCGACGATGCTGCAATACGTCAACCCGATGGCGATGAACATCTGGGCGATCGCCGCGAAATATCCGGCCATCCGCCAGGTCGGCCTGTGCCATTCCGTGCAGGGCACCGCGGCCGAACTCGCGCGCGATCTCGACATCCCCGTCTCCGAGATCCGCTACCGGGCGGCCGGCATCAACCACATGGCGTTCTACCTCGACTTTTCGCGTCGCATGCCCGACGGCTCGCACCGCGACCTCTATCCCGACCTGCTGCGCGGCTATCGCGAGGGCAGGATCCCGAAGCCGAGCTCCTGGAACCCGCGCTGCCCCAACAAGGTACGCTACGAGATGCTGACGCGGCTCGGCTATTTCGTCACCGAGAGCTCGGAGCATTTCGCCGAATACGTGCCCTGGTTCATCAAGGAGGGCCGCGACGACCTGATCGAGCGCTTCGGCATCCCGCTCGACGAATATCCCAAGCGTTGCGTCGAGCAGATCGCGCGCTGGAAGACGCAGGCCGAGGAATACCGAAACGCCGAGCGCATCGAGGTCGGCGAGAGCCGCGAATACGCTTCCTCGATCGTCAACTC
>JAGWKJ010000125.1 GCA_028865375.1 Hyphomicrobiales bacterium
TCGGCGACGAGATTGGCGACCGCCACGCGCGGCTGGTGCAGCACGACGTGGCCGAGCCCGATGCCGTCGGCGATCGCCACGCCCTTGAGCGCCAGCGGGCGCTTGACGGCGAGGTCGACGCCCGGCGAAGCCAACGCCTTCAGCCCGCCCGAGGCGATCATCTCGCCCAGCAGCAGCGAGACCGTGTCGAGCGCCTCGATCTCTTCCTCGGAATATTCGCGCCGGGCGCGGTTCTGCACCACCAGCACGCCCAGCGTGTCGCCGCCGCGCAGGATCGGCACGCCGAGGAAGGAATGGAAGATTTCCTCGCCCGTCTCCGGCTTGTAGGAGAAGGCCGGATGGGCCTGCGCGTCGGCGAGCGCCAGCGGCTCGGCGGTCGAGGCGATCAGGCCCACGAGGCCCTCGCCCGCCCGCATCGTCGTCAGGTGGACGGCCGCGCGGTTCAGGCCTTCGGTGGCAAACAGTTCGAGGGCGCCGTCGGCGCGCTGCACGTAGACCGAACAGACCTCGGCCACCATGTTGGAGGCGACCAGCACGACGATCTTGTCGAGGCGCGATTGCGGGTCGATCTGCTCGCGGACGACCTCGCGGAGGCGCCGCAGCAACAGTCTCGGCCCGCCCGAAGCCCCGCGCATCGTCCCTCGCCGATTCGCCCGACCCCGCGTCGCGGCGCTTGGGTCGGGTATAGGGTCGCGGCGCCGGAGCGGCAAGGCGGCGCGCGCGCCTCGCGCCACCCCCTCCGTCTCGGCTGTCGCTCGCCCCTCCCGTTTCACGGGGGAGGGGGGGGAGGCGCGTCCGCGAAAAAGATGAGGGGACGAAAGCGCGACGTCGATGCCGGCGTTCGCCGTCATCGAATGGTCCATCGCCTTCTCCGTCGTCCCGCGCCCTCTCCGTCTTTGCGAGGAGCGGAGCGACGATGCGATCCAGAGTCCCTTCCGTCAGGCGACGCGCCCTTCTCGTACGACTGGATTGCTTCGCTTCGCTCGCAAAGACGGCGGTGGTTCACGTGCAATGACGGTGGCGGTTCGGGCGTGAAGACGCCAGACGGTCAGCCGCGACGCTTTCCCGGGTCCTTCTCCCTCGCCCTCGCCGTCTTTGCGGGGAGCGAAAGCGACGAAGCAATCCAGACGCCCTTCAGTCCAACGCCGCGGCCGTTGCCGACGACTGGATTGCTTCGCCGCGCTCGCAAAGACGGCGGCGGTTAGCGTGCAATGACGGCGGCGGTTCGGGCCGACGGCGGCGGTGGGTTCGCGTGCGATGTCGGCGATGGCGAGTTCGATGTATTCCTCCCGCCCTTACCCGCCGCGCGCGCATTTGCTATCGCGGGCCGGCCGAAGGGCGGACAAATGGGAGGCTGCATGGGCGACGAACACGGCCAGAAGGCGTTTCCGGTCTCATGGGACCAGTTCCATCGCGACGCCCGGGCGCTCGCCTGGCGGCTCGCGTCCGCGGGACCGTTCGAGTCGATAGTCTGCGTGACGCGCGGCGGCCTCGTGCCCGCCGCCATCGTCGCGCGCGAGTTGGGCCTGCGGGTCATCGAGACCGTCTGCGTGGCGAGCTACCACGACTACAAGAGTCAAGGCGGCCTGCAAGTGCTCAAGGGCGTCGCGCCCGACGCCATCAAGGGCGAAGGCGGCGCCGGCACTTTGGTGGTCGACGACCTCGTCGACACCGGGGCCACCGCCAAGGTCGTGCGGGCCATGCTCCCCAAGGCGCATTTCGCCACCGTCTACGCCAAGCCGCAAGGCCGGCCGCTGGTCGACACGTTCGTCACCGAAGTGTCGCAGGATACGTGGATCTATTTCCCGTGGGACATGGGGTTGGCGTTCCAGCCGCCGATCAACAAGGCCGAGCGGGGCTAGGGAGCCCCTTCACCCTCCGATCCGTCCGCCGAGTTCGTCCTCGACGTGCGCGCGCAGGATGGCGTCGAAATCGGCGTCCGCGCGGAAGCCGAGGTCGCGCGCGCGCCGCGCCTCGAAGCGCGTCGGCCAGCCCGACACGATGCGCATGATCGTCTCGTCGGGCCGGCGCTCGATCAGGCGCACGGCGTCCTCGCCCGCGATGCGGCGCAGCGCCTCGACTTGCTCGGCCACCGTGACGCTCACGCCCGGCAGCGTGACCGCGCGGCGCGCGCCCAGCGCGCCCTCGGGCAGCGCGGCCGCGTGGAGGAAGAAGCCGACCGCCGCGCGCGGCGAGGCGTGCCAATGCCGCACGTCGTCCGGAACGGGCAGGACCGCGGGCTTGCCCGCCAGCGGTTCGCGCATGATGTTCGAGAAAAAGCCGGACGCCGCCGCGTTGGGCGCGCCCGGCCGCACGCAGATCGTGGGCAGGCGCAGGCTCGCGCCGTCGACGAATCCGCGACGCGAATAGTCGTCGACCAGAAGCTCGTCGATCGCCTTCTGCGTGCCGTAGCTGGTCAGCGGCTGCGCGAAATAATCGTCGGGGATCGGATCGGGGAACGGCGCGCCGAACACGGCGATCGACGAGGCGAACACGAACTTCGCCTTCCAGGTCCCGCTCGAGCGGACCGATTGCGCGCGGGCGGCCTCCAGCAGCGCGCGGGTGGCGTCGAGGTTGACGCGATAGCCCTTGTCGAAGTCGCGCTCCGCCTCGCCCGACACGATGGCGGCGAGATGGAACACGACGTCGGGCCTGGCGGCGAACAGGCGGGTCGCGACCTCCGGATCGCCGATGTCGGCGGCGGCCGTCGTGACCGGCATCGCGGCCTTGGGCCGCGAGGGTTCCACCACGTCGACGAGATCGAGCCGGTCGATCGGCCGGCCGCCCAGCGCGCCGTCGGCGGACAGGCGCCGCACAAGCTTGGCGCCGATCATGCCCGCGGCGCCGATGATCAGGATTCGCATCGCTTGCCCCCTTGCCATCGAGTGAAGCGGGCGCGCGCGGGCGTCAAGCGGCGGCCCGGCGAACCAAGGCTCGAGGACGAGGGTCTCGGCCGCCCTCTGGTTCGCCTCGCTTCGCACGCGATGACGGGGAGGGCGATGCGCGAGGCCCCGAATGGCATTGGTCCCTCGCCCGTCCGTCTTTGCGAGGAGCGGAGCGACGACGCAATCCAGCGACGTCGGACCAAGAGGGCGCCCGCGTTCCGAGCTTGGATTGCTTCGCTTCGCTCGCAATGACGGCGGTGGTCAGGGCGCGACGAGGACGGCGGCGCGGCGAAGCCAAACCAATTCCGTCCGCCCCTTACCGAGGCGAAAAATCCGTATTAGGATCGTTCCATAAGCCGGCATCGCTTCAAATCGGGCTTACGAGTCCGGTCGGTGCGCGGCAGCCGAGGAACGCTCATGGCCGCATCCGCGTCATCGCCCCTGTCGTCGGACTTTTTCGCCGGCATTAAACCCGTCCGCTATGCCGGGCCGAAGTCGAGCGACCCGCTGACCTATCGCCATTACGACGCCGCGCGCGTCGTGGGCGGCAGGACGATGGCCGAGTGGCTGCGCCCGGCCGTCTGCTGGTGGCACAATTTCGCGTGGAACGGCGTCGACATGTTCGGCGCGCCGACCTTCGAGCGGCCGTGGTTCGGCGACACGATGGACCACGCGCGCGCCAAGGCGGACGCCGCCTTCGAGATGTTCCGCATCCTCGGCGTCCCGTTCTTCACGTTCCACGATCGAGACGTCGTGCCCGAAGGCGCCGACATCGCCGAGTTCGGCCGCAACCTCGCGGCGATGACCGATCATTTCGCCGCCAAGATGCAGGCGTCGGGCGTCAAGCTGCTGTGGGGCACCGCCAACCTGTTCAGCCATCCGCGCTACATGTCGGGCGCCGCGACCAATCCGGACCCCGACGTGTTCGCGCACGCCGCGGCGCAAGTGAAGAACGCGATCGACGCCACGCACCGGCTCGACGGCGCCAATTACGTCCTGTGGGGCGGTCGCGAGGGCTATGAGACGCTGCTCAACACCGACCTCGCGCGCGAGCGCGAGCAGCTCGGCCGCTTCCTGACGATGGCGGTCGAATACAAGCATCGGATCGGCTTCAAGGGCGCGATCCTCGTCGAGCCCAAGCCGCAGGAGCCCTCCAAGCACCAATACGACTACGACGTCGCCACCGTGCACGGCTTCCTGCAAAGCTTCGGGTTGGAGCGCGAGGTGAAGGTCAACATCGAGGTCGGCCATGCGGTGCTCGCCGGCCATTCGTTCGAGCACGAGGTCGCGCTCGCCGCCTCGCTGGGCATCCTAGGTTCGCTCGACGCCAACCGCAACGATTACCAATCGGGCTGGGACACCGACCAGTTCCCCAACGACGCGCCCGAGCTGGTGCCGGCGTTCTACCACCTGATCAAGGCGGGCGGGCTCGGCACGGGCGGGCTCAACTTCGATTCCAAGGTGCGCCGGCAATCGATCGACGCCGAGGACCTGATCCTGGGGCATGTCGGCGGTCTCGACACGTGCGCCAAGGCGCTGCTGTCGGCGCACGCGCTGATCGAGGACGGGGCCTATGATTCCTTCCTCGCCCATCGATATGCCGGCTGGGACGATCCCAAGGCCAAGGCGATGCTCGCCAAGGGCGCGACGCTCGAAGGCATCGCCGCGCGCGTCGCCGCCGAGCGGATCGACCCCAAGCCGCGCTCGGGCAAGCAGGAATGGCTGGAGAACCTGTTCAACCGCTTTTCCTGAGGCGACGACGGCGCAAGGCCGCCAGCAGCGCCGCGAAGGCGGGCGAGGGCTGGCGGCGGCTCGGGCAATGGAGGTTGAGACCCGGCCATGCCGGGCGCCGATCGGCGGGCGCGGGTTCGAGCCGGCCCGCCGCGAGATGGGTGGCCCACCCGGTCGGTCAGGCCTAGCGTCCGCTTTGGACGCGAATACGCGGTTTCGCCCCCGCCCGTCAGGGGTCCAAGCGCGGGCGAATTCGCTCGACGTTCGCCAAGAATTTCGGTTCCGCGAGCCGAAACCTCGCTTCCAGCTCGTAATGCACGTTTTCGGCCAGCTTGATCGTTCGTCCGGTGATCGGCACGTTGCGTTTGAGACGTATCGGCATCGAGCGGGCGATTTTTTCCACGGCCCGCCTTGGCTCGTCGATCAAGCTTTCATAATCAATCCTGATCGGCGTGATATCTCTCGCCATTATTTGTATCTCGGTCGTCAATTCGTAATTCAAGATGTGACAAACCCATTGCTTGATCGCTGAATTTACCGAGGAATTGGACGCATCGAGAATTGCGTCACGTTCCTCTTCGTTTATGAGCAAATCAGGAGACTGAACATGAAAAACGCCCCGGGTCAGAGCGACGTACATCGACACGGCTTGGGCAATTATGTTCTTTCGTCTAATTATAATAAACGAAGATTGGTAAAAATATTCAAAAAAATCAATCTCTTCCAATCGCAATGCGTCGCCGACCGTAGTTTTAATTACAAATATATTGTTTTCTGTCGCGAAATTCCAGCAGCATCCATTCAAATAATCGCGTTCGTTGTTCGATTGTACCGTATTATTGAATAAAGCTACATTTTCACCGTTGATATATTCCTGTGGAAAGCCAATCTCTCCCGTAGAATCCAGCAATTCGCAAAGCCACGTACTGCCAGATCGTGGCGTTGCCAACAAAACCATGGTGGCGACATCGCGCCTTTGTGGCCACCCCAAAGCATTCTGTTCGCCATTGGCATCCATCCACGCAGAGAGATCTTGCTTCAACGAGCGCTGCGGCATTGTCTGTCCCTCAAAACGTCGATTTCGTCGAGTCGACGCAGATCTGCAATATTCTATCGTTCAATTCGGACGGTCTCGTCGCCAAATCCAACTCGACGCAATGTCCTCGATCATATCGCGAGACACGCTCGCCTTGCGCGCCAAAATCAAAACTGACAATTCGACTCCCAAGCCGCATCGCCATCGAAAGCGTGAAGCAAAACGTTTCCGGAACGATACTGGAAACAAATATCGCATGTGGATTGAATCGTCGGATTTCCGCGACCGCTTCCATATCGGTTTTATAGGGACCGGTTTCGTTCACGCCGACTTCCATCAAAGATTTTGTCATGTCTGAATATCCAATTATTTCATATCGAAGTGGCAATTTCCGCGTGAGGACGTCCTGAGCCAAGGCATAAAGGATCCGCGACCCTTTGTGCGGGCCGACCGCTCCAAGCAAGGCGACGCGGAATTCGTCGACGTCGCGCGGGATCTCGTTCGCCGCCACTGTGGCGATCGGCGGATCATGCGGCACGACCGAGAACTCGATGCCTGGAAATTCCCGGGACATTCTGTTGGTCGCGTCCTCGGACGGCGTCACGCACGACGCCGCGTTCTTCAACAGTTTGCCAAATGTCGCTCGCCGACGCCGTGGATCGACGAAATGCGCATTGGACGGGTCGTCCCGCGCGCACCGAACGCAGTCATCGACGCTTTGCATCGCACAAAATTTTTGGTCGATCGAAAACATATGGTTTCGGTGACACCAAAAGGAATAGTCGTGAACGAACACGTCGTAATGCGCGTTCCGTCTGATCAGCATATTGATGACCGTTTCCGTGGTGACCCAGTCGGCGCCGACGAAAGAATGAATTTGGAGGTTCGTCGGCTGCAGCCATTCGACGAAAATCTCAAGCAACGCCAAATCTCTCGGCAAGCTAACATCATCTAAATTTGGTTGAAATAACCGCTCCGGCGCCCGAATACGAATCCGATTGCCAGAAAAGTCAATCATCAACAATGAAATCCCGGATTCGACAATTTTATTGATGTAAGTCGTCACCCCACCGATCTGTCCGTGTGTAAACGCCAATATGCAATTGCCGCGGAACATCGCCGCCAAACGATACAAATCAAGTCTGGCGCGCGCGACCCTGCCGAAATTCGCCTGGACGTAAGATTGCACGCACATTTCGTAATCCGGATGCTTTTTGACCAAAGCCGCCAACCGTTCGCGACGCTCCACTTCGGAAATTCGACCGAACGAAGTCGATCCACTGT
>JAGWKJ010000126.1 GCA_028865375.1 Hyphomicrobiales bacterium
TACCAAGCCCAAGGCCGCGTCGACGCCGAGCTCACGAACGGCGCCGACGTCGCGGTGACCGGCACGACGTCGGCACCAGCGAGCGACGCGATGGCGAAGCTCGCCGCCCTGCCCGGCGTCGCCTCATCCGCAACGATGCAGCATCGCTACGCCTATGTCGGCAAGGACCTGCAGGACCTGTTCGGCATAGACGTGAAGACGATCGGCGGCGCCACCAAGCTCGCCGACGCCTTCTTCGGGCCTGGCGGCGCGCGCGCGGCGCTCGACGCGCTCGCCAAGACGCCGAATGGCGTCCTCGTGTCGCAGGAGACGGTGAACGACTACCAGCTCGCGCTCGGCGACCCCGTCCGCCTGCGGCTGCAGGACGCGACGACGCACGGCTACGCGACCGTGCCGTTTCGTTTCGTGGGGATCGTCAAGGAATTCCCGACCGCGCCGAAGGACAGCTTCCTCGTCGCCAACGCCGACTATGTCGCGGCAAAGACGGGTTCGAACGCGCGTGAGGTGGCGTTGCTGCGCGCCTCGGGCGAGCCGGCCGATCTCGCCAAGGCGGCGCGGACCGCGCTCGGATCCGCCTCGACGTTGCGGGTGACCGACGTCTCGTCCACCGCGCACTTGATCGGATCGAGCCTCACCGCGGTCGACTTGCGCCGCCTCGGCGGCGTCGAGCTCGCCTTCGCCGTCGCGTTCGCGGCCATGGCGGCCGGTCTGACGCTTTGGCTAGGCGAAGGCGAGCGTGCCCGAGGGTCGGCGATATTGCTGGCGCTGGGCGCCGACCGCCGCGAAATCCGCGCTTTCTTGTGGAGCGAAGGTCTCGTGCTCGTGGTCGCAGGCGTCGGGTTGGGCGCGCCGCTCGGCCTCGCCGCGGCGTGGACGCTGGTCCGCCTGCTCGATGGCGCGTTCGACCCGCCGCCGGACGCGCTGTCCTGGCCGGTCGCCTACCTGTTTGCGGTGCTCATCGGCACGGTCGTCGCGATGATCGCCGCCGTGCTCGCGCGCGGCCTGCGCGGGCGGGAATGGGCCGTGGGCGAAATGCGCGCCGGGCGATGAGCTCGGCGCTTCGACGACCAAATCTGGAGAGGATCGCGCCGGGCGGCGTTGACGATGGCTTCGGGATGATGAGACCGCCCAGCCCCGGCGCTTCTGCGGCCGGAGACCCGCAAAAAGCGCCGCCGACGCCGTCGCGCGGCGGACGTATCCACGGAATGTCGTTTTGTTTTCAACGCGGTCTGCCGCAGCGGAATGGAAGCCTCAAACGTGATCGGCTTGAGGCCCGTCCGCTCGCCGCCGCGGGATCTTTCGTTCCCCGCGCATGGCCTATCCCTGCCCTCCTCGCGCTTTGAGGCGCTGGGCGAGATGAGCGAGGATGGCGGGCCACAACGGGAACGGCGCGCCGGTCGCGTCCTGCCCGGCTTTTTCGGTCAGGGCGCGCAGATAGCCGCCGGGCGAACGGATGGCGGGCGAGCCGTTGACCGAGATCGTGACCTTGCCGTCGGCGGGCGAGACGTGGCGGCGGGCTTCCGAGGAATGCTCGCAGCGTTGCAGGATGAAGGCCAGCGCCACGGCGGCGTCGCGTTCGCCCATGGCCGTGACCGCGCATCGCCAGGCGTCCGGGCTGATGCCCAGCATCGGGCGCACTTCGCGGGCCAGAGCGGCGAAGGCGGGCCAAGAGCGGGGTTTGTCGCCGCCGAAGGCGTAATCGAGGATGTCGGGGCAGGCGTCGAGGACGACCGCGAGCGGGAGATCCTTGCCGGGATGGACGGCGTCCTGTCCCGAACCATCCGTCGAGTTGCCATTTCGCGCCCCCCCCCCCTCTGCGGCGGGAGCCTCGGGGTCGGTTTCTGGCTCGACGGTCGGCCCAGCCTGATTGAAGGCGGGTTCAAACTCGTTTGGAAGGTCTGGGTTTGAATCTGATCTGTGCCGCTCGTTTTGATCGGCATTGCCGGTTGGTTGTTCCGACACAACGGATGAATAGGCGGATTCCAGTGCCTGCCCGACCGCCTCGCCCAGACTGGCCAGCGCGTCGTTCAGCGCCTCCATGGCGGTCAACGACGCCAGCCGGCGCAGCGGCGTGCACAGGTCGAGGAATGCCCGCCGCAGCGTCTCCCAAGGCCCCGGAAGGGCCTCGTCGAGCCCATGGGCGATGCGCTTGGCGAGGTCGCGGCGCATCAGGTTGATGCGCTCGCGCAGGCGCTTTTCGTGGCGGCGCTCGGCGCGGCGGGTCGCCACCAGGCCGGCGAATTCGTCGGCCCGGGCGACCAGCGGAGACAGGTCGAAGCCGAAGGCCTGCGTGCCGCCTTCTCCGCCGCCGCGGCGGACGTAGCGCTTGCCGTTGGGGCTGTCGCGACGAATGACGAGGCCGGCCTCGACCAGCGCTGCGAGATGGCGGCGCAGCGTCGCCTCCGACATGCCGTTGGCGCGCAGACACAGCGCGCGGTTGGAGGGGAACACGACGAGCTCGGCGAGGTCGCTTTCACCCTCGCCGTCATCTTCGGCCTCGCGATCGCCGCCCTGCCCGTTCGCCGTCGCTCCGCCGGCGGCGGGACGGCGCAGGTCCGGAGCGAGCGACAACGCGGTCTGGGGGTGGAACGACAGCAGCGCGTCGAGCACGCCCAGCGCGCGATCCGAGACGCCGACGAGGTCGCGGATTTCGGCCAGCGTTCGCGACAGCGCCCATTTGTCGACGGTGCCGGGGGCGTCGCCCGCCCTGCCCGGCGTTCGGGCGTCGCGCGCGGCATCGGCGCGCGCCGCCTTGACGGCGATTTGCGCGGAAATCTGGGCGCGGGTCACCCTTCGCCGCCCGAAGGCGGACGTTCCGATGGCGTCGAAACTCATGGCCCTTCATCGGGCAAAAGAAATCCGGCCGCCAAGACGGCGTCGAGTCCGCAAGGACTCTTGACACCGATTCGCGGAAGTGTGAGTCTCTGGTTGCTAGACGAGAGAAGGGCTTCCGGCGGAAACGTTGGGGGCCTTTTTCTTTGGCGTCGATGCTCCTCTGGTTGGGTCAGTTTTCCTTCGGGCCGTCGCCGGCCACGGAGGCGCGGAACTCGTCGAACAAGGCCGGCAATCGCTCTTTCAGGAAGGACGCGAACGCGCTTCCCTCCTCGGGCATGACCAACCGCACGCGCACTTCGCGCCCGGAGGCGCGAATATCGGCGAGGCTTTCGCCGGCCGAATTCTTGATTTCCCAGAGACCGTCGGTGGATGGAGCCGCCCGCACCTTCATCGCCGCCAACACGCGCGCGAAGCGCTCGTCACTGGTGAGGCTCGCGAAGCCCGCGACGATGGCCGCCGCCCTGCCCCGCCGCACTGCCGAGGCGTCGGCACACGCGGCGCCAAGCTCCTGCCAGCGCCCGCGACCGGCCTTGGGCGCCTTGCCGATGGCACGCACGACGTCATCTGGTACCGCGCGGGCAACCGCCAACAGCTTGGACGCTTCCGCCTTGTCGACGGTCAGCGCCTGCTGGACCAGGGCGCGCGCGCGCCCCGAATTCTCCAGCCGCAACGCGAATAGCGCCCGCTCGATGAACGTCAGGTCCTCGCGGGCCGAGTTCTCGACGCCTTGGGCGATGACGAGACCGTCTTCGTCGAGCGGCCGCACGACAGCCCGGATCGGCCGGCCGAGTTCGCGCGCGACCCTGATCCGACGGTGGCCGTAGGCGGTCTGATAGCGTCCAGACATGGTCGGGTGCGGTCGCAGCAGGACCGGTACCTCCTGCCCCCGCTCCTCGATCGAGGCTTTCAATGCCAGAAAGGCGGCTTCATCGCCGTCCTGGATGCGATCGGCATATGGCGAAGGATCGATCGAACCCGGGTCGATTTCCTGCACCCGTTCGCCCGATTCCAACTGCGCCCGCAAAGCCTCGTTCTCGCGCTCGACGCCCGAGAACGTGTCCTTCATCGTGCGCACCGCGCCGGCGGGAACCCGCTTCGCCTCGGCCGGGTTGTCAGCTGACAACGCGTCGGCCGGCTTCTGGGCGAACAACGAACGGATGGTGTCGGACCGCTTGTTCATCGGCCCCATACCGCCTTCAGGAGGTTCAGGACCTCGACGTTGGCGCCATTGACCGAGTCCAAGGCGCGCTCGTAGGCAGCACGACCGACCGCGCCTTTTTCCAATTCGTACAGCGACTGCTTGGTCAGGCCGGCATTGGCGATGGCGGTCGATTTCCAGACCGTTGCGCCCAGCACGTCGCCACCGAAAAGGTTGCGGAGCAGGGCCACGATCTGCGTTTCGGGCACGTCGTTGGGATCGTGCCGCGTCACGACGAAGCGCAGGAAGTCGTAATCCAGCCGCCCGCCCGCTTCCTCGATCACGCCCATCACGTCGGACGTCATCAAGAGAAACTGGCTCATCGAGGCCACGTCCACCATCTGCGGGTGGATGGTGACGAGCATGGCGGTGGCGGCATTGAGCGCGCCCATCGTCAGGTAGCCGAGCTGCGGGGGGCAATCGATCACCACGACGTCGAAATCACTCTCCACCTCGGCGATCGCCGACGCGACGCGGCGAAAGAAGAGCTCGCCGCCTCGCAACGGTCGATCGACCATCGCGCGCGGCGTCTGGTGTTCGAACTCCATCAATTCGAGATTGGCGGGCACGAGCGAAACGCCCGAAAAATACGTGGGCCGCACGACGGCTGCCATCGGCCGGCGCGCTTCGTCGTAACGGATCGCGCCATAGAGCGTCTCGCCCTCGCCGACGTCGAACTCCGGCTGATAACCGAACATCGACGACAGCGAGGCCTGCGGGTCGAGGTCGATCGCCAACACCCGGTGGCCTTCCAACGCGAGGAACTGGGCCAGATAGAGGGCCGTGGTCGTCTTGGCCGAGCCGCCCTTGAAATTGGCGACGGCGACGACCTGCAATTTGTCGCCGGGGCGGCGATGCGGCAGGAACGACAGGGCGTCCTTGGGCCGCGACGCGGCGAGATAGTGGCGCAGCTCGTCGATTTGCGAGGGCGTATAGGAGCGCCGGCCGCCATTCGACAGTGCGGGGACGGGGCCCAGCCCGTCGAGCGACAATTGCCGCAGATAGCCGTCGGAAACGCCGACGAACCGCGCCACTTCGCCCGATGAAAACGACCGCAGCGCCTTCTTGGACGCGGGCGGAAACAGCGTTGCGCTCAACGCCTGCATCTGGCCAGACAGCACCGACGCGTGTCGGCTCAAGCGCTGGAGAGCGCTGTGGGGCAGGTCGTTCGAGGGCGGGGCACTCGCGGCGCTCACGGGATACGGTTCCAAGGCGTTTGACGGATTCCAACCGTCTCACTCTGAAGCCGATTCTCGATTCAATGCAAGAAATACTGGGTTAACGAAAGATTAACGACCTGATTCCACCATCGCGCGAGACGACGAATGCGCCCGTCATCGCGCCCCGATCCGCACCCGATTCATCCAATCAAGCCCTTCCAATGTCGTCGTTTTCGGCGTGTATTCGCATCCGATCCAACCGTCGTAACCGAGTGCCTCCAGCCGACGGAACACATAATCGAAGTTGATTTCGCCGGTGCCTGGCTCGTGGCGGCCGGGATTGTCGGCGATTTGAACGTGCCCGATTCGCGGCAACAAGCGTTTCAGCGTCGAGCCGAGATCGCCTTCCATGCGCTGCATGTGATAGACGTCATATTGTAGGTGCACATTCTCGTGCCCGACTTCGTCGAATAACGCGACCGCGTCGGCGCTGCGCTGCACGAAGAAGTCCGGCATGTCGTAACCGTTGATCGGCTCGACCAGCAGCTCGATGCCGACATCGGCCAGCGCCCGGGCGCCATGGCGGAGATTGGCGACCAGCGTCTCCCGCAATGCTCGCTTGTCCGCCCCTGCCGGCGCGATGCCGGCGAGGCAATTCAGCCGTGGGCAGGCGAGCGCCTTGGCGTAAGTGATCGCACGGTCGAGACCCTCGCGGAACTCGACTTCTCGACCGGGTAGGCAGGCGATGCCACGCTCGCCAGCGGCGAAGTCCCCGGGCGGCAGGTTGTGCAGGACCAATTCAAGGTCGAACGCCTTCAAGCGCGCGGCGACCTCCGCCGCGGGCCAGTCATAGGGAAACTGGCATTCGACCGCCCGAAAGCCCGCCTTGGCCGCCGCCTCGAAGCGATCGAGGAAGCCGACCTCGCCGAACAGGGTGGAGAGATTGGCCGCGAACTTCGGCATGGCCGGGCTCAATCGAGCTCGAACGACACGTCCTGCACGCCCTCGTAGAGCGTCTTGCGGCCAAGCGCATAGATGTTCTCGAGCCCGTCGGTGAGCGTGATGAAATGGTTGCCGGACAATGGTCCCGCCTTCGAGGCGAAGGCCACGTTGCCGTATGCCAGCAGCAGCTCGGTCTCGCTGACGCCGCCGGGATAGAGGATCACCTGACCCGGCGAGGGGTAGCATGTGTTGTTTTCGAACCCGACGCCGAAGTCCATGTCGCCGAGCGGCGCCCAGACGCCTTCGCCGCTCCAACGCACATGGACGATGCGGCTCTTGAACGGCATATGCTTCAAGAACGCCGCCACCGTCTTGGGCGCCGCCTCGGTCTCGAACCTGCCGCGGAACGTATATGGCCCCGCCGTCACCTTCACCTTGGTCATGTCGGTCTCCGTTTCATGTCGCCGCCGGTTCGGCGGCCATGTCCTCGACGAAAGCGGCCAGCGCGCGCGCGGCGAGGTCGATGTCCTCGGCGCTCGCGCTTTCGGCCGGATTGTGGCTGACGCCGCCCTTGCAGCGCACGAACAGCATCGCGAACGGAATGCGCCCGTCGAAAGCCATCGCGTCATGGCCGGCGCCGCTCGTCATGCGGCGAGGCGGCGCGCCGACCTTGGCCAGCGCGCGCTCGAGGCGCGCCACCAGCGCTCGATCGCAATGGACGGCCGCGGCCTCGTAGCGCCGTTCGATCCGGTGAAGCAGGCCACGCGCGGCCGCGATCGACGCG
>JAGWKJ010000127.1 GCA_028865375.1 Hyphomicrobiales bacterium
CTTCTGGGGCTTGGCCTGCGTCCGGCCGGTCACCAGCGCCGCGAGCTGCGCGAGCTGCTCGGCGACCGCGTGGTCGGGCTCGGCCTCGGCGACCATCTGGCCGTTGTTGGCCGCCGCGCCGAAGGCCTTGGGGTCGCAGGTGATCGTCAGCGTCGCTTCCATCTCGAGGCTCTTGCAGAATTCGTCGACCGGGATTTCCGGCCGCTTGAAGGCGCCGACGCGGTTCATCACCAGCAGCGGCTTCGAATCGTGCGGCCGCGCGGCGCGCAGGACGTCGAGGACGGCCTTGGCGTTGCGCAGGTTGGCGAGGTCCGGTTCGGCGACGAGGACGACCGTGTCGGCGCCCACGAGCGAGCGCTTCTTCCAGGCCGACCAGCCGTGCGGCACGTCCAGCACCACGTGCGGGGCGGTGGCGCGCAGCACGTCGAACAGCGTGTCGAACGCGGTCTCCTGGAGGTCGAACGAGCGGTCCAGCGACGCCGAGGACGCCAGCAGATGCAGGCCCTCCGCGCATTTCGACATCAGGCGGTCGACGAGGTTGGCGTCCAGCCGGTCCGGTGAATACAGCGCTTCGACCACGCCCTGCGGCGGGTCCTGGTTGAAGTTGAGGCCCGCGGTGCCGAACGGGAGGTCCATGTCGACCAGCGCGCATTGCGCCCCGCCGGCGCGGGAGATCGACCACGCGAGGTTGTGCGCGACCGTCGAGGCGCCGACGCCGCCCTTGGCGCCGGTCACCGCGACGACGCGGCCGATCGGTCCGCCGCCGGGCGCGTTGTAGAGCCGCGAAAGCGCCTCGATCAGGGACATCGGAGATATCGGCGCGACGAGGTATTCGCTGACGCCGCGCGCCATCAGCTCGCGGTAGAGGTGGATGTCGTTGGTGCGTCCGACCACGACGACCTTCGTGCCCGCATCGCAGCTTTCGGCGAGCTCGTCGAGGCGCGACAGCAATTGCTCGCGGTCGATCGCCGTCTCGACCAGGATCACGTTGGGCGTCGGCGCGCCCCGGAATGCCTCGACCGCGGCGGCGGCGCCGCCCATGTTGACCTTCACCTGCGCCTTGACGAGGCGCCGGTCGGTGGCCGCGGCCTGCGCGGTCGCGGCGAATTCTGGCGTCTCGCAGAACGCCTGCAAGGAGACGCGGGGCAGCGGGGGGACGAGCGCGCCGTCGTCGGCGCGCGCCGCGGGTTCTTCGTTCGCGATGGCCATCGATCAGTTCCCGACGCTGCTGAGGGTGAGGTTCGCCTTCCACCATTCGGTGCCCGGATCCTTGCCGTCGCGGATCTTGCCGAACGCGCGCAACCGCATCGCGGCGTCGGGCGGGTCGGAGGCGCGGGGGCCGAACAGGTCGCGGGGGTCGTCGACTTGGTTGGCGAGCGCCGTGCGCTCCGCGCAGCCGAAATTCCAGTAGGACTGGTTCTTCCAACCGTCGACGGTCGAGCCGGACGCGAGGTCTTGCGGAAAATCCCCGCAGCGGCGCGGCACGCGCGCCACGTAGGCGAGGTAGCTCAGCCGGAAGGGCGCCGCGAGGGCGGGATCGAGGACGCGATATTCGCGCACGACGACCGAGGCCCCGGCGTCGCCCGCGGCAAGCGAGGAGCGGATCGCGTCGGCCGCCGCCCGGCCGTAGCCGCGCGGCGCCAGCAGCGTGATCGGGCCGCGGCCGAGCGCGCGATACCGCCTCGCGAATTCGACGACCTGCGCGCGCGTCCTCTGGTCCATCGCGCCGACGCCGGAGGGGAACACGTCGAGCGTGGCGCGGCCGTTGGCGAGCGTGACGGGGAAGCGCGATTCGAAGTCTGGCGACACCGACGGCGCGGGAACGACCCGGTCCGGGCCGCAGCCGCCGAGCGCGGGGGCCGTCGCGACGACGCCGAGCGCGGCGAGGGCCTTGAGCAAGCCGATTCGTGCGTTGGACTTGGACATTGGACTGACCTCGATCTGGTGCGGCCGCGCCGGTCCGCTCACTCGTTGACGAAGCCGAAGCGCCCGCGGAGCGCGTCGACGATCTGGGGGTTGGAACGCGTGGAGTAGAGCTGGTTCACCCGGCCGAGCAGGATCGTCTGGGGATCCGTGGCGTCGCGGAAGCCCTGGTCGGGGCGCGGCAGGTCGGATTGCGCGACCGCGTGCACGAGATAGGGCGTCACGACGATCATCAGCTCGCTCTCGTGGCGCTGGAAGTCGCGGGAGCGGAACAGCGCGCCCAGCACCGGCAAGTTCATCAGCCCGGGAAACCCGTTGATCGCCTGGGCGGATTTCTCCTGGATCAGGCCGGCCGACACGATCGAGCCGCCCGAGGGAAGCTCGACAGTCGTCTCGTTCTTGCGGGTGACGAAGGCGGGAACGGCGGAGCCGCCGATCGTGAAGCTGCGCGAAGTGTCGATGTCGGACACTTCGGTGGCGACGTGCAGCTGGACCCGGCCGCTCGAAAGGACCAACGGCGTGAAGTTCAGCGTGACGCCGTAGTTCTTGTAGCTCACCGTGGCGTTGCAGGACGCCGAGGCGCCCGTGCCGGTGCAGGTGTTGCCCGCCGAATAGGGCACTTCGCCGCCCGCGGTGAACTTCGCCTGCTCGCCCGAGATCGCGGTGACCGTCGGCTCGGCGAGCACGCGGGCGACGCCCTCGCGCTCGAAGGCCTGCAGCAGGCCGACGGGGGAGGACGCGCCGCCGGGGCCGACCGTCGATCCGAGCTGCACGGAGGCGTTGCCGAGCGTGCCGTTGAGCGAGAACGCGTTGGCGATCTGGAACACGCCGTTTCCGCCGCCGCCGGTGAGGCTGACGCCGAATTGCTTGAGCACGTCGCGCTGCACCTCGGCGACCACGACCTTCAGCGTCACCTGGTCCTGGCCGCGGATCGCGACCGAATTGACGACCTGGGTCGGCGCGTTGACGCCCTTGGAATTGAGGGTCATCTTCGCGTAGCCCTGCGCGATGTCCATCGCCTTCTGGACGTCGGCGGCGGACCTGGCCTCGCCGGTCAGGATGATGGTGTCGGCGACCGTGCGCGCGCGAATGGCCGAGCCGGGAAGGGCCACCGCCAGCAATTCCTGCAGGCTGCCGACGTCGCGGCCGATGTTGACGTCGATGGTCGCGATCTGCCGTCCCGCGGCGTCGTTGGCGAAGATGGTCGTCTGGCCGGCGCCGACGCCCACGAGGTAGATCTTGCGCGCCGAGCGGACGACCGCGTTGGCCACCTTCGGGTCGCCGACGAACACCTCCGTGGCGTCCCTCGGCAGCGTCACGATGACCGCCTTGCCGGCGCCCATCGAGATGGTGCGGTGGTAGGCGCCCGACGCGACGATCGTCGAGGGGTCCGACGCCAGGGCGGAGGGGGCGGCGGCCAGTCCCGCCGCGCCGAGGACGACGAACGCTGCGAGGACGCGGGCGATCTTGGGAACCATGGTCTTTGCCTCGTTGGTCTCGTGGCGCCGACGCGCCGTCGGCTCGGCGCGGATCATTGCCGGCCCTCCACCGTCGGGATGCCGAACCGGACGATGGTGACACCGGCGGTGCGGCCCGGCGTGGCGGTCTCTTCCTTCGAGATCTTCGCGTCGTCGACCAGCGCGCGCAGCGCCAAGGCCAAGTATGCGCCGTTCTCGCGTTGCGCCGCGACGATCGTCTCGGCTTGCGTCGGCGTCAGCTCGAGCGTCGCGTTGGAGCCGACGACCACGCGCTGGCCGTTCTTTTCCTGGACGTTCTGGCCGATCGCCAGCACCTTCACGTTGCGCAGCAGCGTGCGGCCGTGGACGGTGGCGATGTGCTGGCCGGGATCGGTCCCCGTGGAGGCGAGCACGACGTCGACGTGGTCGTTGGGCAGGATGAACCCGCCCGCCGAATTGCCGCCGTTGGAATCGATGTTGATCGCGATGGCCCGCTTGCCCTTGGGCAGCATCGCCGACATGAAGCCCGCGTTCGTCCCCACCACGATCTTGGCCCGCGTCACCGGTTCGCCGGCGATCATGCCTTCCCGGACGACGCCGCCGGTGAGCTGCGAGACCGCGCCCGGATCGGCCGTCTTGACGATCATTTCCGGCCCGACGGCGGCCTTGGGCCAAGTCTGCCAACGGAACGCGTTGGAGGCGAGCAGCGTGCCCTTGGGCTGGTCCGACGCCGCGACGAGGACGTCGTCGGCCGCCAACTCCGGCGCGGCGGCCGCCGCCGACGGCTTTTGCTGGCCGCCTCCGCGGTTGAGGAAAGTGAGCGCGCCGCCGAACGTCAGCAGCGTGATTGCGAATACGAGGAGGCGCGCCTTGCTCATGTCGGAACCCGTGTGACGCGTCGCATGCGGCGACCGGACGGACCGACATTGCGCAGCGAAAGGTCAAATTAGGGTTAACCGTGCGTTGCGCATTCGAGGCTTCGCGCGACGGGGCCGCCGGGCCGCGGCCGCGGGGCAAAAAAAAGCCCCGGCCGAAGCCGGGGCTTTCAGGTCGCGCTCTTGCGCGCGACCGGCGTCTCAGAGCTTGGCCGAGACCGTGTTGAACGTGTTGCTCAGGCTGGTGCCGAGCAGCGAGGCCGCACCGATGATGGCGACGCCGATCAGCGAGGCGATCAGGCCGTATTCGATCGCGGTGGCGCCCGACTTGTCGGCGAGGAAGGACTTGAACATCGACATTGATTCGCTCCTGGCTCCAGTTCCGGTCTCTCCGTCCGCCCTAAGGGCGTCGCGTCCGGAATGGGGACATATTGCCGACCAGCCCTTTCCGGAACGTTGTTTTCGCGAAGACAAATCGCGCCATCTCATCCTCCTCGCGGTTATGGCGTCCAAATCGTTAAGCCGGGGACCGACCGGCCGCGGCCCGGACCGCGCGTTAAGTCTTCGCTCACTGAAACGACGCGATCGCGCGCCAAATGGGGGTCTCCGGATAGACGAGCAGTCCGGCCGCGGCGAGCGCGACGCCATATGGCACGCCGCTGGTGGGCGAATGGAGCCGGCGCAGCCAGGTCCAGCGCTCGACGAATGGCGGCAGGTCGCTGCCGCGACCGATCACGACGGCATATGTAAGCACGCCGCCAAGAACCGAGGCGACCGTCGCATAGGCGAGCGCAAAGCCCCAGCCCGTCCATACCGCCGTGGCCGCCGCGAGCTTCGCGTCGCCGCCGCCGATCCAGCCGGCCGCGAACATGCCGAACGTGATGGCCAGCACCGCGAGTCCGCAGGAGAAGTTGGACGCGACCTCGGCGGCCGGCACTCCGGTAGCGAAGGCGAACACGAGATATCCGGCGACGAGCGCGCCGGAAACCCGATTCGAAATCGTCATCGTGAAGATGTCGGAACTCGCGGCGAACGCCATGAGCGCGGGGAAGAACAGCGCGAGGACTTGGTTGAGGTGGGGCATGGGCGACTCCGGGCGGGGGACCCTAGGCCGAACATGCTTGACGGCGGGTTACGGCCGGCCCCGCCGCGTCGGCCCAACGAAAAAAGCCCCGGCCAAGGCCGGGGCTTTCGTCCGCCGCGTCCGCGCTTCCCGCGAGGGAGGCGGACGCCGGCGCGGGTCTCAGAGGTGCGAAGAGACCGTGTTGAACGTGTTGCTCAGGCTCGTGCCGAGCAGCGTGGCCGCGCCGATGATGGCGACGCCGATCAGCGAGGCGATCAGGCCGTATTCGATCGCGGTGGCGCCCGACTTGTCGGCGAGGAAGGACTTGAACATCGACATTGATTCGCTCCTGGCTCCGTTCCCGGCTCCATCGAGCCCCTTGGGCGTCGTGTCCGGAATGGGGCCAAGCTAGCGGGGGCGAATTGCCCGGCGGTTAATCCGATCCGTCAAAAACGCCTACGCGAATCGTTGGTGAACGGCCGGCTAAAGCGGCGCCCGAAAGGTCCTTAGCCTCCCGTTTACCCTTCTCGCGTAAACAGGCGGCACGTGGTCGGAGCTGCATACATGGCCAAGCAAACACATGCGCGCGTCGCCGCGCTCCTCGGACTTGCGCTCGCGGCGTCCGCCGCCGCGCTTTCGGCCGCGAGGGCGGAAACCGTCGACGTGACCGTCGACCGCGCCAAGGTGATCAAGGTGCCCGCCGGGGCCGCGACCATCGTGATCGGCAACCCGATCATCGCGGAGGTCCTTCTGCTGAAGGACTCGGGGTCGGCCGTCGTCACCGGCAAGGGCTACGGCACCACCAACATCATCACGCTCGACGCGACCGGCCGCCAGATCGACGATTCCGTCGTCCACGTGACCCCGGCGCCGGGATTGCTCGTCGTGCAGCGCGGCATGGAGCGCCAATCATACAGCTGCCGGCCCGTCTGCATGCCGACCGTGCAGCTCGGCGACCAGCCGACCTATTTCAACGACGCCTCGAGCGAAATCACCAAGCACGCCTCGCTCGCGTCGGGCGCCGATGCCGGCGGCACGCAGAGCGCGCATTGAAGGCGCGGTTGAGGCGCGGTTAACGCGCCGAGCCGCCCGCGCCTGCCCCGCGTAACGGCTTCGCAAGGCTTTGTCGGTAGCGTCTTTTTCGCGCCTGGCCTCGTGGACCGGCGCCAGGGGGCGCCCATGTCGGACAATGCGACCATCGTTGAAGACGCCGGCGGCGCCCCGGCCGCGGCGCCCGCGGGACCCGTGAAACGGTTTCGCCGGGACAGCCGCGCCTCGACGCTGATCGAATTCGGCCTGATCGCCCTGCCCTTCTTCGCGCTCTTGATGGCCATCCTCGAGGCCGGCTTCGGCCTGTACGCCAGCGTCGCGCTCGAAAGCGCCGTGCAACACGCCGCGCGCGACGTCTTCATCGGCCAGAGCAAGCTGTCGAGCTACACGAACGTGACGCAGTTCATCAACGGCGAGCTTTGCAATCCCGCCGCCAACGACGACTACGCCCTCATGCACGCCATGAGCTGCTCGCTGCTG
>JAGWKJ010000128.1 GCA_028865375.1 Hyphomicrobiales bacterium
GATCGCGTAGACCCAGATGATCATGCGCTCGACGTCGATGCCCGACACGCGCGCGGCGACCGGGTTGGCGCCGATGGCGTAGACGAACTTTCCGTCGCGCGTGTAGCGCAGCGCGACGTGCGCGGCGAGCGCGCAGGCGAGGAAGATCAGCGTCGGCGACCAGCCGTGGAAGCCGATGCCGAGCTCGACGAAGCCGTCCGACAGCCGGCCGATCGGCTCGCCGTTGGTGTACCAGTCCGACATGCCGCGCGCGGAAACCATCATGCCGAGGGTGGCGATGAAGGGCGGGATCTTCGTCTTGGCGATGATGGTCCCGTTGACGAGGCCCGCCAGCGCGCCGGCCGCGACGCCCGCGATCGCCGGCACGAAGAACGGAAGGCCGGTCAGCGCGGGATAGATCGCGCCCTTGTCGCCGGCGTTCTGCGCCAGCGAGGCGGCGATCATCGCTGTCAGCCCGACGATGGATCCCGACGACAGGTCGATGCCGCCCAGGACGATCACCTGCGTGACGCCCACCGCGATGATGCCGATCACCGCCTCCTGCAGGATCATGATCTCGATGCGCGCCCAGTTGAAGATGAAGGTCTGGCCCACGAAGATCCAGCCCAGCGCCTCGAACAGCAGCATCATCCCGGCCATCACGCCGAGGATGCTGAGTTCGGGCGGCAGGCGGCGCCTCGCGCGCGCGGGCGTGTCCTGCGGGGAGGCGGCGGCGTTCTCTGCGGTCACTGTCGCGGCTCCGTTCGGGCCGCCCCGGCTCAGGCCGAGGCGAGCTCCATGATCCTGACCTGGGTGGCGTCCTTGCGCTCGACGATGCCGGTCTGGCGGCCCTCGTGCATCACCAGCACGCGGTCGCTCATGCCCAGCACCTCGGGCAGCTCGGAGGAAATCATCAGCACCGCGACGCCCTTGGCGGCGAGGTCGGTGACGAGGCGGTGAATCTCGGCCTTGGCGCCGACGTCGATGCCGCGCGTCGGCTCGTCGAGGATGAGGATCTTGGGGTCCGTCATCAGCCATCGGGCGATCAGCACCTTCTGCTGGTTGCCGCCCGAGAGGTTGACGACCGGCTCGTGCAGGTCGGGCGTGCGCACGCGCAGCGCCGCCTTCTGTTCGAGGCACTTGCGCCCGATGGCGCGCTCGTCGACGAAGCCGGCGCGCACGTGCGCGCGCCGCAGCAGCGCCACCTGCATGTTGGCGGTGACGTCGAGGGGCAGGAAGCAGCCGGTCTCCTTGCGGTCCTCGGTGAGGAAGGCCAGCCCGAGGTCCATCGCCTGGCCGGGGCTGCGCATGTCCACGACGCGGCCCTCGACCCTGATCTCGCCCGAAGTCTTGGGAGTGACGCCGAAGATCGTCTGCGCGACGTCGCTGCGGCCCGACCCGACGAGGCCGGCGACGCCGAGGATCTCGCCGCGCCGCAGGTCGAACGACACGCCCGAGAAGCGGCCCTTGAGCGCGAGGTCGCGCACCGAGAGCGCGACCTCGCCGATGGGAACGTCGCGCTTGGGGAACATCTGCGTGATTTCGCGGCCCACCATCATGCGGATGATGTCGTCGCGCGTGACTTCGGAGGCCTTGCGTTCGGCCACGAAGCGGCCGTCGCGGAACACCGACACCTCGTCGGCGATCTCGAACAGCTCGTTCATCTTGTGCGTGATGTAGACGATTCCAGCGCCGCGCTCCTTCAGCGTCCGCACGATGCGGAACAGGTGCTCGACCTCCTTCTCAGTGATCGCGGAGGTCGGCTCGTCCATGATGAGGATGTCGCTGTCGTAGGAGACCGCCTTGGCGATCTCCACCATCTGGCGGCTGGCGACCGACAGGTCGCGCACTTCCGCCTCCGGGTCGATGGGGATGTCGAGGCGCGCGAACAATTCCTCGGTCTTGCGGCGCATCGCGCGGTGGTCGACGAAGCCGAGCCTTCCCAGCGGCTCGCGGCGCAGCCAGATGTTCTCGGCCACCGTCATGTAATTGGCGAGGTTCAGTTCCTGGTGGATCATCGCGATGCCGTAGCGCAGCGCGTCGATCGGCGATTCCAGGCGGATTTCCTGGCCCTTCAGGCGGAACGAGCCGGCGTCGGGCCGGTAGATGCCCGCGATGATCTTCATCAGCGTGGACTTGCCGGCGCCGTTCTCGCCCATCAGGGCGTGGACATGGCCGCGCTTGAGGCGGAACGACACGTCGTCGAGCGCCAGCACGCCGGGGAACGCCTTGCGGACGCCGGACACTTCGAGGAGATATTCGGACGCCGGCACCGCGCCGCTGGCGCGCAGGACTTCGGCGGTCGCGGGAGAGAGCATCGCCTCACCATTCCCTTCCGGGACGGCCGGGCCCGGACCCGGCGGCCCGCTCGCCCGACGTTAGCACCCGTCGCGGCCGCCCGGGAGGGCGACCGCGACTTTTCGTTTCGGGGTCTGCGTGACGCTCAGTTCTTGGCCATGAACTTGGCCATGTTGGCCGGGGTCACGAGCTGGAACGGGATGTAGACCTTGTGGGCGATCTTCTTGCCCGCGACCAGCGCCAGCGCGGCGTCGATCGAGCCCTTGCCCTGTCCCGCCGCGTCCTGGAACACGGTCACCTTGAGGTCGCCCGCCTTCATCGAGGCGAGCGCGTCCTGCGTCGCGTCGACGCCGCCGACGATCGACTTCTTGGTGTCGACGCCGGCCGCCTTCATGGCCTGCAGGGCGCCGATCGCCATTTCGTCGTTGTTGGAGACGACGGCGTCGAACTTCAGGCCCTTGGTGAGCCAGTTGGCCATCAGGTTCTGCGCCTTGGTGCGGTCCCAGCTCGCCGTCTGCTCGGCGACGATCTTGATGCCGGTGCACGGCGCCTTGGCGATCACTTCATGGACGTCCTTGGTGCGCTGGACGGCCGCCTGGTTGGAGAGCTCGCCCTCGATGACCAGGATGTTGCCCTTGCCGCCGAGCAGCTTGCACACCTGCTTGGTCTCGAGCGTGCCCGAATCGGCCTCGTTGGAGGCGACGAAGGCGGCCTTGGGGCCGAGCTTGTCGACGTCGATGGGCTGCCGGTTCACGTAGACGAGCGGGATGCCGGCGTCGGCCGCCAGCTTGGTGATCGGCGCCGTCGCGCTGGTGTCGACCGGGTTGACGACGATCGCGTCGACCTTGTTGGCGATGAAGTTTTGGACCTGGCTCAGCTGCTTGGCCACGTCGTCCTTGGCGTCCTCGATCTGCAGGGTCACGCCCGGCCGGGTCTTGGCGTAGGACGTCATGCCGTTGCGCAGCACCGTCAGGAAATTGTCGTCGAACTTGTCCATCGACACGCCGATCTTGGCGGCGAAGGCCGAACCGGTCATCAGCGCCGACGCGGCGGCGGCGGCGAGCAGAAGCTTTTTCATGCGTTCTTCCTCCTCATGGGCATGGCGCCCCGTTTCCTCCGGCGGGCCTTAGGGCGCCGCCGCCGCGCGCGTTTCGCTTGAAACAAACATACCGCGCGTTCTTTTTTTGGAATTTTTATTCCATGAGAAAACCGCAGGAAACGCAAGCGCGGCGGGTGCAGCACGGAATGAATCTATCAAAATCCATCTTTTGGATCGGTTCGATCGACGATTTTACATCGTGCGTCAGATATTTTCGCTGGTGCTGATGGCGGCCGGCAGAAGAATTCGCTCGAACGTCCAGTTCGGCGCGCCGGCCGCGTCTGCCATCGCCGCCACCAGCCGGTGCGCCAGCGCGTCGAGCGGCGTCGAGAGCACCACGTCGACGATTCCGTCGGCGAGCGCGGCGCGGGTGGCGTCGTGCAATTCGTTGCACACGACGGCGGGGCGCCGCTTGGGCGGGGCCTCGCGCAGGGCCTCGATCATGCCCGTCACGCCGCCGCCGGCGAGGTAGATGCCCACGAGGTCGGGTTCGCGCGCGAGCAGGTCGAGGATGGCGCGTCGCGCGATCCGGTCGTCCTCGAGGTCGACGAAGGCGTCGAGCGGCCGCAGGCCCGGCGCGCGCTCGCGGCAATAGTCGCGGAAACCCGCCTCTGCGATGTCCTGCCCGAGGTAGCGATGCGTGCCCACCAGCACGCCGACCGTTCCGGGACCAGGCGCGCAGCGCGCTATCGCCCAAGCCGCCGTGCGGCCGGTCTTGCGGTTGTCGAGCCCGGCGTAACCGGCGCGCGAAGGCGCGCCGACGTCGCTGAGCACCGTGAACACCGGCGTGCCGCGCCGGGCGAGCGTCTCCACCGCTTCGACCACGTCGGGGTGATCGACCGCCACGATCGCCAGCGCGTCGGACTTGCGGCCGACCTCGACGATGCGCTCGGCGAGCGCGGCCGGCGACAGTTCGTCGACGTAGGAGACGGCGGCCCTGCCGTTGAGATCCGCCACGCCGCGCGCGGCCTCGGTCAGCGCGGCGCCGAGCGCGCGATAGAAGGCGTCCGAGCGTTTTTGCAGCACGAAGCCGAAGGCGCGGTTGGGCGCCTCCACGACGCGCCGGCGCAGCAGCTCGGCGGCGTGGAAGCCGATGGCTTCCGCCGCGTCGGCGACCCGACGCGCCGTGTCGGCGCGCACCGGCAGGCGGCGGTTCAGCACGCGGTCGACCGTGGCGACGCTGAAGCCGCTGGCCGTCGCGAGGTCGGCGATGGTGGGGCGGCGAGCCATGTCGGGCGGAGGCGCCGCTGCGCCGGCCTAGGGCCGGCGCTCCTCGCCGACCTGGCCGCGATGGCGCAGGAAGGCGTCGGCGAGCGCGCAGGCGAGCATCGCCTCGCCGACCGGAACGGCGCGGATGCCCACGCAGGGATCGTGCCGGCCCTTGGTGACGATCTCGGTCTCTTCGCCGGCCTTCGTCACGGTGCGGCGCGGTGCGAGAATCGAGGAGGTCGGCTTGACCGCGAAGCGCGCCACGATGGGCTGGCCCGACGAAATGCCGCCGAGGATGCCCCCGGCGTGGTTGGACAGGAAGCTCGGGCCGTCGCCGTTCCCGGCGCGCATCTCGTCGGCGTTGGCCTCGCCCGTGAGTTCGGCCGCGCCGAAGCCGTCGCCGATCTCGACCGCCTTGACGGCGTTGATCGACATCAGCGCCGCTGCGATCTCGGAATCGAGCTTGCCGTAGATCGGCGCGCCCCAGCCGGCCGGCGCGCCTTCGGCGACGAGTTCGATGATGGCTCCGGCCGACGAGCCCGCCTTGCGCAGCCCGTCGAGGTAGTCGGCGAAGAACGCGGCGGCCTTGGCGTCCGGGCAGAAGAACGGGTTGCGCGCGATCTCGTCCCAATCCCAGTTCGCGCGGTCGATCCCGTGCGGGCCCATCTGCACCAGCGCGCCGCGCACGCGCACGCCGGCGATCACCTTGCGGGCGACCGCGCCGGCGGCGACCCGGCTCGCGGTCTCGCGCGCCGAGGAGCGCCCGCCGCCGCGATAGTCGCGCACGCCGTATTTCGCCTCGTAGGTCAGGTCGGCGTGGCCGGGCCGGAACTTGTCGCGGATGTCGGCGTAATCCTTCGAGCGCTGGTCCGTGTTCTCGATCAGGAGCGCGATCGGCGTGCCGGTGGTGACCTGCGCCGCCATCCGCTCGTCCTGGAACACGCCCGACAGGATGCGGACGCGGTCGTCCTCGCGGCGCTGCGTGGTGAAGCGCGACTGGCCGGGCTTGCGGCGGTCGAGGTCGGCCTGCACGTCGGCTTCGACGAGCGGGATGCCGGGCGGACAGCCGTCCACGACGCAGCCGATAGCCGGCCCGTGGCTCTCGCCGAAGGTCGTGACGCGGAACAGGTGACCGAACGTGTTGTGCGACATGGGAGCCCGGCGGCGGAAAGCGAGCGTGGGTTCTAGGGCATACGCCGCCGCCCGCCAAACCGGGCGGAATCGCCCCGCCTCACCGCCTCCGGCAGGCCGTCGCGTCGGCGAGGTCGCGCGCGGTCAGGTCGATCATGCCGGCCGTCTCGACGACGCAGGTGGCCAGCGAAGCGCCCTTCTGCAGCACTATCATCGTCAGCGCGGTCGGTTCGTCGTCGGGCCACACGACCTTCTGGTCCTCGCGCGGCATCGGATAGCTCGACTTGATCGCATAACCGTCGGCCAGCAGGGATCCCAACGAAACGCGCGGCGCGGGAATGCGGTCGGTGGTTTCCGGCGCGGGGGTCGCGGGCGCGGCGGGCGGCGGCTTGCGGGTCAGGAGCGGCGAGGCCGGCGCGACGGCCGCGACTCCCGCCAGCAAGGCGGCGACGAACTTCATGGCCGACGCTCCTCCGCCCTCAGTCGCTCGACTTGCCGCACCAGCCGGGCAGGAAGTCGGCGTCGGGCGACTTGGCGAGCGCCATCGCCTCGCGCAATGCGCGCGAGAAATCCGCCTTGACCGCCTTCGCCTTCAGGCGGCGGCGCAGGAAATCCGCCCACAGGAACTCGCTGTAGGGCTGCGCGTCCTTGGCGAAAGCGCCGGCGCGGCGCATCTCGCCCGCGAGCGAACGGAACGGGTCGTCCTCCATCGCCTCGAGCGACTTCGGCATGTCGTCGAAATGCCGGCGGCGCCCCTTGGCGTCGTAGAGATGGGTCCAAGAGCGGTTGTCGAGATAGATCCAGAAGGCCTCTTCGGCCAATCGCGACAGGTCCGCGATCGTCGTCACCAGCACGCTCTCGACGCCTTCCTCCAGCAGCGCGCGTCCCAGATGGTGATGATCGACGACGAAATGCCGGCCCTTGGGCCCGGTGACGCAGGGCAGCATGTGGCGGCCGAGAAAGTCGCCGCGCGCGTCGCCGGCGAGCTTGCGCCAGCGCTTGCGCTTCTCTTCGACCTCGCGGAGGCCCACCGTCATCTGGGTCGGCCTGAGATCGGCGACCGCGACCGGATGCAACACCGGATCGGCGC
>JAGWKJ010000129.1 GCA_028865375.1 Hyphomicrobiales bacterium
GACGCCCAGCAGTTCGACGATCCCGAGACCGGCCGCTTCTTCATGCGCGTCGTGTTCGACGGCGTGGACGCCGCGGGCTTCGGCGCGCTGCGCGAGGGCTTCGCGCCGGTCGCCGAGACGTTCTCGATGCGTCACGTCCTGCGCCCGCTCTCCGAGCGCAAGCGCGTGCTGATCCTGGTCTCCAAGTTCGACCATTGCCTCGTCGACCTGCTGTATCGCCACCGCATCGGCGAGCTGCCGATGGACGTGGTCGGCGTCGCCGGCAATTATCCGCGCGAGACCTACGCCCACGTCGATTTCGGCGGCGCGCCGTTCCACCACCTCCCGATCACGCGCGACACCAAGATGGAGCAGGAGGCGCAGGTGTGGGCGCTGGTGCGCGAGAGCAAGGCCGACGTGGTCGTGCTGGCGCGCTACATGCAGATCCTGTCGGACGGGCTCACTTCCAAGCTCGCCGGCCGGTGCATCAACATCCACCATTCGTTCCTGCCGGGCTTCAAGGGCGCCAAGCCCTACCACCAGGCCCACGAGCGCGGCGTGAAGCTGATCGGCGCCACCGCCCATTACGTGACGAGCGACCTCGACGAAGGCCCGATCATCGAGCAGGACGCCGAGCGCATCAGCCACCGGGATTCGCCCGACGACCTCGTGCGCAAGGGCCGCGACATCGAGCGCCGGGTGCTCGCCCGCGCGCTCGCCCACCACATCGAGGACCGCGTGCTGCCCAACGGCAAGAAGACGGTCGTCTTCGCGTGACCGCGAGGGGCGCCGGCCTCGCGATCCGCGAGGACGACCCGGCCGCCGCGCACGCGCGCGAGCTCGTGGCGCTGCACTTGGCCGCCATGCGCGCGAACTCGCCGCCGGGCGCCGTTTTCGCATTCGACGTCGCCGCGCTGAAGGGCGAAGGCGTGACGTTCTGGACCGCGTGGCGCGACGGCGCGGCGGTCGGCATGGCGGCGCTGAAGCGGCTCGACGCCGCCGACGCCGAATTGAAGTCCATGCGCACCCATCCCGCGCACTTGCGCCAAGGGATCGCCGGCGCGCTGCTCGCCCATGTCGTGGCCGCCGCCCGCGCGCGCGGCCATCGGCGGTTGCTGCTGGAAACGGGCACGGGTCCCGCCTTCGAGCCCGCGGCCGCGCTCTATCGCGCGCGCGGCTTTGCGCCCACCGGGCCGTTCGGCGATTACCTCGACAACGGCTTCAGCCGTTTCATGGTCATGGACTTGGCTTCGGGCTTGGCTTCGGACCCGGCGCGGGGTTCGGCGCCGGGGCGTTGACCCCGTCGTCGCCGGCCGGCTTGCGACACACCGCGAGCGCCGCGTCGAACTGCGCCGATTGCTCCGGCGTCAACGCCGTCCGGTTCATGGCGGCGAGCAGGCCGCGCCGGGCCGCTTCGCGCGCGAAACATTTGCAGCCGCTGACGCAGGCGTCCTGCGGGCCGCCGCTCTTGGCGCAGGCGGCGATGCACGTGCGCCGCACGGCGCGCAGCGAGGCGTCGGGCGGCAGCGCATGCGCCGCCAAGGCGACGCCGCCGTAGAGGAAGACTTGGTGCAGCAGGTAGAACGCCAGCGAATGGCGACCGAGCGTGCCGAGCCCGTGCGAGACGCGCGACGACGGCGCGGCCGGCGGGCGGACGCCGTGGACATAGACCGAGGGCGCGGGCCGGGGAGGCAACAGACGCGCCGCCGCGAGGCCGAGCAGCGTGACGCCGCACCAAGGCAGCAGCGGCCGCCAGTCCAGCGTCGCGGGCGGCGTCGTGCCTAGCCCCGTCCAGGCGAGGGCCGGAGCGTCGAACGCCGGCCCGGAGACGGCCAGCGGCAGGGCGAAGGCGAGCGCGGCGCCGGCGAGGATCGCGAACGGCGGCGCGCGCAGGAACGCCGCCGCCACGAGGCTGGAGAGGACGATGCAATGCAGCACGCCCATCGTGATCGCCTCGCCGGGCGCGAAATAGAAGCTGGCGAACGTGACCAGCGCCGCCGCGCCGGCGACCGTCGCCAGCCGCCGCGCGAAAGGTCCCGCGCGCAAGCCCTGCGGATGGGCGAGGCCGAGCGAATAGCCGACGATGGCGAGGAACGCCGAGGCGATCAAATGGCTCGCCTCGTGCATCCCCTCGGAGGTCGTGGTGGCCGGATCGAGATAGCCGAACGCCGCCAGATCCCAGACGAAATGATAGACCGCCATCGCCGCCAACGCCGCGCCGCGCGCGCCGTCGAGCCATTCCACGCGCGCGACATGGGGCCGGGGGAGCGCCGCGGCGGTCAATCGGGCGCCCTCAGAGGCAGGACCAGGCGGCGGCCAGCCCGTCGACCATCATGCGCCCGCCGTAGCGCACCCACAGAAGCCCGGCGCCGCCGAGGATCGCGGCCGCCGCGAGCGCGGAGAGCCACAGCACCAGCCTGCGGTCTTCGGATGGGCGGGCGACGTCTGACATGAAGGGGAATATAGCGCCACGGGGCACGCCGTGCCAGTGCGCCCGGCGTCGCGGCCGCATGGGGCCCGTGACGGCCCGTGGCGGCCGCGCTATAGGCCGCCCATGTTCCAAAGCCTGATCGTCTTTTTCGGCGCCGGCATCGGCGGGGTCGCCCGCCTCGGGGTCAACGTCGCCTGCGGGCGCTGGTGTTCGCCTTCGTTCCCTTGGGCCACGCTTGTCATCAACGTCGTCGGCTCGACGATCATGGGGCTGATCGCCGGTTGGTTCGCGTTCCGCGGCGCCCATCCCTGGACGGTCAACGGCAAGCTGTTCGCGATGACCGGCATCCTCGGCGGCTTCACCACGTTCTCTGCGTTCTCGCTCGACACGGCGACCTTGTGGGAGCGCGGGCAGGCGTGGCTCGCCGCGCTCTACGTCGCGGGCTCCGTCGGCGGCGCGCTGGCCGGGATCTTCCTCGGCCTCGGATTCATGCGGAGCCTGCCGTGAGCGCGGAGGGCGCCAAGCGGCTCGTCGTGAGCGACGACGAGGACGGGATGCGACTCGACCGCTGGTTCAAGCGGCGCCTGCCGGGCCTGGCGCTGTCCCACCTCAACAAGATCGTGCGCACCGGCGAGGTCCGCGTCGACGGCGCGCGCGCCAAGGTCTCTACGCGGCTGGCCGCGGGCCAGGACGTGCGCGTGCCCCCGATGCGCGGCGACGAGGCCGTGCCGGCGGCCAAGCGGCCCGCCGCGGTCTCGGAGGCCGACCGGCGGGCGATCGCCGACATGACCTTGTTCGAGGACCGCGACGTGCTGGTGCTGAACAAGCCGGCGGGCCTCGCGGTGCAGGGCGGCTCCGGCACCAAGCGCCACCTCGACGGCATGTTGGAGGCGCTCGCCAACCCGAAGGGCGAGCGGCCGATGCTCGTGCATCGGCTCGACCGCGACACGGCGGGCGTGCTGCTGGTGGCGAAGTCGCGCAAGGCGGCGGCCGACCTCGGCGCCGCCTTCCGCGCCCGCGAGACGCGCAAGATCTACTGGGCGCTGGTGGTCGGCGTGCCCAAGCCGGCGCGCGGCCGCATCTCGCTGTTCCTCGCCAAGGGCGAGGGCATGGGCCAAGAGCGCGACGGCGAGCGCGGCGGCGCCGGCGACCGCGAGGCGCGCGAGCGGATGAGGGTCGCCCGCCACGGCGAGGAGGACGCGCAGCACTCGCTCACCTATTACGCGATCGTCGACAAGGTGGCGCCGCGCGTCGCCTGGCTGTCGATGCGGCCGGTGACGGGGCGCACGCACCAGCTGCGCGCGCATTGCGAGGCCATCGGCCACCCCATCGTCGGCGACCCGAAATACGCCAGGCTCCCCGAAAACGCGCGGCTGGACGACCCGATGCGCGCGCTGCCGCCGGAGGTTCCCCGCGCGCTGCACCTGCTGGCGCGCCGGCTGACGATCCCCCATCCGCGCGCCGGGATCATCGACGTCACGGCGCCCTTGCCCCTGCACATGCGCGCGAGCTTCGAGCTGTTCGGCTTCGACGAGCGCACGGACGACCCCATCCTCGACGCGCCGGACGAGCGATGAGCGGCGCCGGCGCCTTCGAGGGGATGTGGATCGGCGAAGCCGAACGCTTCGATGCGCAAGCGCCGGCGCCGGCGCGGCGCGAGGCGCGGCGCGCGTTCCCGCGCAAGTTCTTCGCCGGGGCGGAGGCCGCCCTGCACGACGGCGCGTTCGCGCTGCTGCTCGACGGCAAGTCGGCGCGCACGCCCGCCGGACGTCCGCTGGCGCACGGGTCGGCGCGCCTGATGGCGCTGGTCGCCGGCGAATGGAACGCGCTCGTCGGCGCGGTCGATCCGGCGCTGCTGCCCGTCACGCGCATCCTCAATTCGGCGATCGACGGCGTCGCCGCGGCGATGGCGCCCACGCGCGCGGCGATCGCCGAATATTCCGGCGCGGACCTGCTTTGCTATCGCGCCGAACGGCCCGCGACGCTGGCGGCCGACCAGGCCGCCGCGTTCGATCCGCCGCTGAAATGGGCGCGCGATGCGCTCGGCGCCGACCTGCGCGTCGGCGAGGGAATCGTCCATGTCGCGCAGGCCGGGAAAGCGCTCGCCGCCCTGCGCGGCGCGGTCGATGCGTTCGACGATCCCGCCGCGCTGGCGGCGCTGCACGTCGCGGTCACGCTGACCGGCTCGCTCGTGCTCGGGCTGGCGCTGGCGCGCGGCGCCTTCTCGCCGGACGCGATCTTGGCGGCGGCGGAAACCGACGAGGCGTACCAGGCGCGCCATTGGGGCGCCGACGAGGAGGCGCAGGCGCGGCGCGCCGCGCGCGCCGGCGAGTTCCGCGCGGCCGCGGCGACCTTGGCGGCGCTCGGCGGGGGAGGGGACGCGTGAAGCACGTCATCGAGGACCTCGGGCGGCGGCGCGGACGCGCGCGGCTCGGCGGCGGCGCGGCGCGCATCGACGCGCAGCACGCCAAGGGCAAGCTCACCGCGCGCGAGCGGCTGTCGATCCTGCTCGACGAGGGCTCGTTCGAGGAGTTCGACGCCTTCGTCGAGCACCGCGCCACCGAGTTCGGCATGGCGGCGAACAAGGTGCCGGGCGACGGCGTGGTCACCGGCTGGGGCACGGTCAACGGCCGCGCCGTGTTCGTTTACGCCAAGGATTTCACCGTGCTCGGCGGGTCGCTCGGCGAGGCCCACGCCGGCAAGATCACGAAGGTGCAAGACCTCGCGCTGCGCAACAAGGCGCCGATCGTGGGCCTGTTCGACGCCGGCGGCGCGCGCATCCAGGAGGGCGTCGCGGCGCTGGGCGGCTACGCCGAGGTGTTCCAGCGCAACGTGCTGGCCTCGGGCGTGATCCCGCAGATCTCGCTGGTGATGGGCCCCTGCGCCGGCGGCGACGTCTATTCGCCGGCCATGACCGACTTCGTCTTCATGGTGCGCGGCACGAGCTACATGTTCGTCACCGGCCCCGACGTCGTGAAGACGGTGACCGGCGAGACCGTGACCGCCGAGGAGCTCGGCGGCGCCGACGTGCACGCGACTCGCTCGTCTGTCGCCGATGGCGCCTACGACGACGACGTGACGCTGCTGCTGCAGGCGCGCCGCCTGATCGACTTCCTGCCGTCTTCCAACGTCTCGGGCGCGCCGCATTGGCCGACGCGCGACGATCCCGACCGCGAGGAGCCCTCGCTCGACACGCTGGCGCCCGAGAACCCCAACGCGCCGTGGGACGTGAAGGAGCTGGTGCGCAAGGTCGCCGACGAGCGCGACTTCTTCGAAATCCAGGAAGCGCACGCGAAGAACGTCGTGGTCGGTTTCGCGCGCATCGCCGGGCGCCCGGTCGGGATCGTCGCCAACCAGCCGGCTGCACTGGCCGGCGTGCTCGACGCCGACGCCTCGCGCAAGGCGGCCCGCTTCGTGCGCTTCTGCGACGCCTTCTCGCTGCCGCTCGTCACCTTCGTCGACGTGCCGGGCTTCCTGCCGGGCACGGCGCAGGAATACGGCGGCCTCATCAAGCACGGGGCCAAGCTGCTGTTCGCCTATGCCGAGGCGACCGTGCCGAAAGTGACGGTGATCGCGCGCAAGGCCTACGGCGGCGCCTACGACGTCATGGCGTCGAAGCACCTGCGCGGCGACGTCAACTACGCCTGGCCGACCGCGCAGATCGCCGTGATGGGCGCCAAGGGCGCGGTCGAGATCCTGCACCGGGCCGAGCTCGGCGACCCCGGGAAGATCGCGGCGCGCGCGAAGGACTACGAGGCGCGCTTCATGTCGCCGTTCGTCGCCGCCGAGCGCGGCTACGTGGACGACGTCATCATGCCGCGCGAGACGCGCCGCCGCGTCGCCCGCGCGCTCGCGATGCTGGAGGGCAAGGCGCTGGCCAACCCTTGGAAGAAGCACGACAACATCCCGCTGTGAGGCGGGACGCCGGGCGCCCTCAGATGCTGACCTGCGCGCCGAGCTCCACCACGCGGTCCGACGGGATCGAGAAGAAGTCTGTCGCGTTGGCCGCCTGCTTCGACAGCAGGATGAACAGCTTGTCCTGCCACATCGGCATGTCGGAGTTCGGCGATGCCTTCAGCGTCCGGCGGCCGAGGAAAAACGACGTCGTCATGATGTCGTATTTCACGCCGGTCCTGCGCAGCGTGGCAAGCGCCAGCGGGATGCGCGGCGATTCCATGTAGCCGTAATGCAGCTTGGCGCGGACGAAGCCGTCGTCGAGCCGCTCGATCTCGAAACGCTCGGCGGCCGGCACGCGCGGGCGGTTCTCGGTGACCACCGTCATCACCACCACGCGCTCGTGCAGCACCTTGTTGTGCTTG
>JAGWKJ010000130.1 GCA_028865375.1 Hyphomicrobiales bacterium
CGCCGCGAGCGCCGACCCGCCCACCGAGGCCAGGCGCGCGCGTGGGGCGGGCGGCGGCGCGGACGTCGCCGGCGACGGCGCCCCGGCGGCCACGCCTCCCGCGCCGTCTCGCGCGAGGCCGCGCAGGTAATCGTCGGGCGTCGGCAGGACGGCGGCATGGGCCAGCCGGACGAGGATCATCTCGGCCGCCGCGAGCGGGCGCGGCGCGTCGCGCGCCTCGGCGAGGCCCTTCAGCAACACCTGCCACGCGCGCGTCAGATCGCGCACGCCGAGCCGGCGCGCGAATTCGGGCGCGCGTTCGCGCTCGGCCGGCGACAGCGCGCCGTCCTTGGCGAGGCCGGGCGCGAGCTTCAGCCGCGTCACGACATGGACGAACTCGGCGAGGTCGCCGACCGTCGCCAGCGGGTCGGCACCGGCGGCGTAGAGGCCCTCCAGCAACGCCAGTGACCGCGCGAGGTCGCCGCCCATCGTCGCCTCGAACAGGTCGATCACCGCGCCGCGGTCGGCCAGCCCCAGCATGTCGCGCACGTCGGCCGCCGAGACCGCGCCGGCCCCGCCCGCGCCGCGCGCCAGCGCTTGGTCGAGCAGCGACAGCGCGTCGCGCACGGAGCCCTCGGCCGCGCGCGCGATGGCGGCCAGCCCGTCGGGCTCGACGCCTACGCCCTCGGCCGCGCAGATCCTGGCGAGATGCGCGATCAGTTCGTCGGCCTCGACGCGCCGCAGGTCGAAGCGCTGGCAGCGCGAGCGCACCGTCACCGGCACGCGGTCGATCTCGGTCGTCGCGAACACGAACTTCACGTGCTCGGGCGGCTCTTCGAGCGTCTTCAACAAGCCGTTGAAGGCCGCCTTCGAGAGCATGTGCACTTCGTCGACGACATAGACCTTCATGCGCGCGGAGACCGGCGCGTAGCGCGAACCCTCGATCAGGTCGCGCACGTCGTCGATGCCGGTGTGGGAGGCCGCGTCCATCTCGATCACGTCGGGATGGCGCGATTCGACGATGGCCGCGCAATGCACGCCGAAGGCCGGCATGTCGATGGTGGGCCGGTCGTAGCCAGGCGCCTCGTAGTTGAGCGCGCGCGCCAGGATGCGCGCCGTCGTCGTCTTGCCCACGCCGCGCACGCCGGTCAGCAGATAGGCTTGGTGGACGCGGCCGGCGACGAAGGCGTTGGTCAGCGTGCGCACCATCGGCGCCTGGCCGATCAGGTCGGCGAAGCCGGACGGCCGGTATTTGCGCGCGAGGACCCGATAGGGCTTGGCGGCGGTCGCGGGGGCGTCCGTCATGCGCGCCGGGCGCCCGCGCTCAGATCGACTTGCCGTCGACGTGCTTGGACGTCAACGCGCGCGGATCGACGCCTTCGAGGCAATTGACGTTGACTGCCACGACGTCGGCCCCATCGGGGCTCTTGGCATAGGCGAACGTCTCGATCCCGCATACCGGGCAGAACCGATGGCGGATGCGCTCCTTGTTGAACAGAAATTCGGTCGTCGCGCCCTCGCCGGCGGTCAGCGCGAACTTCGCCTGCGGCGTGAATGCCATCACCCAGCCGAGCCGCTGGCAGCGCGAGCAATTGCAGGTGACTGTGCGGTCGAGGTCGAGCGTCGCCTCGAACTTCACGCGGTCGCACTGGCATGAGCCGGCATAGGTCTTCTCGGCCAAAGGCGTCCTCCGCGCGTCGGGCGGTCCGCGCCCATTGAGTGCGAGTAGGAGGCTGGACGAAGACCCGCCCGTGCTCGTTGGGGCTGCTTCCTTCCGGACCTGACCCGGTTGGCGAGTGGAACGTCCGACGCCAACCTCCCGCCGCCTATCTGGCGCATTGGGCGGGCCCGCGCAAGGGCGGAACCGCCCGCCGCGGCCGATCATGCGACCGCGGCGGACGGGCGACTTCACATCGTCGTCGGCTTGGCGATGCAGGACTTGATGAATTCGCGCAGCTTGGAATGGCGCAGGTGCTGGGAGCGGCCCTCGAACCGGCAACCGCGCGCCTTGGCGACCTTGGGATGCGTCTTGGCGAAGCAATCCTGCACGGCCTCGAAGCGCGCCTTGCCCTTGAGGCCCTGGCCGGCGGCCGTCTTTTGGCACGCCCTCAGGTCGACGCGAATTTGATGGCGCATCGCGTGCTTGGGCGCCGCGGGGGCGGGCGTCGCGGCGGGCGCGGGCGCCGTGGCGGCGGGAGCTGCAGGCGTCGCATCGGGCGCGGGCGTCGTCTGGGCGAACGCGGCGCCGGCGACGAGCGAAGCCGCGAGCGCGGCGGCAAACAAGGTCTTCATGGGGGTCTCCCGTTCTGCCCGGCGGCGCCGGGCCTTGACGGGCGCAATGTCGCCTCCGCCGGCTGAACGGGATTTGAACCGACCGTTAAATCGCGTCCATGCGCCGCAATGCGTTCAAGTCGCCCTGCGCGCCTCGATCAGGGCGATGACGCGCGGATCGGCGAAATCCGCTGCCGCCAGCGTCGCGCCGGCCGCCACCAGACGCTCGGCCGTCAGGCCGCTCGTGATGCCCACGACCGCCAAGCCGGCGCCGAGCGCGGCGGCGATGCCCGAAAGCGAATCCTCGAAGGCGACGGATTTCGCCGCCGCCGCGCCGAGCCGTTCCAGCGCCGTCAGGTAGGGCAGCGGGTCGGGCTTGCCGCGCGCGAGCTCTTCGGCGACGACGACCTCGGGAAAGCGCCTTGCGAGGCCGAGCGCTTCGAGTACGACGTCGGCGTTGGCGCGCGGCGCGTTGGTGACGACGGCGGTGGCGAGGCCCCGCGCGTCCGCCCAGTCGAGCAAGGCCGTCGCCCCGCGCGTCGGCGTCGGCCGGCCGAGCCGGGCGCGGTATGAGGCTTCCTTGGCGTCGAGCGCGCGCTCGCGGTCCTCGCGCGAAAGATGGGGAAGCAGCGTCGCGCCGATGGCCTCGTTGGCGGCCCCCATGACGCGCGCGCGGTAGTCGTCGCGCGTCAGCGCGACGCCGTAGGGCGCCATCGTCTCGACGAAGGCGTCGAAATGCAGGTCGTCGGTGTCGACCAGCGTGCCGTCGAGGTCGAACAGCAGCGCGGCGGCAGGCGTCCTCACATCGTCGCCCCGATCTGCCACGGCACGAATTCGGCGTCGCCGTAGCCGAGCGCCTCCGACTTCGACTTCTCTCCCGACGCGACCGCCAGCACCTTGGCGAAGATCTCGGCGCCCTTGGCCTCGATGGAGACGCCGTCGAGCACGTCGCCGCAGTCGATGTCCATGTCCTCGGCCATGCGGCGCGCGACGTCGTGGTTGGTGGCGAGCTTGATCGAGGGCGTCGGCTTGCAGCCGTAGGCGGATCCACGCCCGGTGGTGAAGGCCAGCACGTTGGCGCCGCCCGCCACCTGGCCGGTCGCCGAGACGGGGTCGTAGCCCGGCGTGTCCATGAAGACGAAGCCCTTGGCGCGGACCGGCTCGGCGTATTCGTAGACGGCGGTGAGCGCCGTCGTGCCGCCCTTGGCGGCGGCCCCGAGCGACTTTTCGAGGATCGTCGTCAGGCCGCCCGCCTTGTTGCCGGGCGAGGGGTTGTTGTTCATCTCGCCGCGGTTGCGCGCGCAATAGTCCTCCCACCAGCGGATGCGGGAGACGAGCTTTTCGCCGACTTCGCGCGAAACGGCGCGCCGCGTCAGCAGATGTTCGGCGCCGTAGATCTCCGGCGTCTCCGACAGGATCGCCGTGCCGCCGTGGCGCACCAGCCGGTCGGCCGCCGCGCCCAGCGCCGGATTGGCGGTGATGCCCGAATAGCCGTCCGACCCGCCGCATTGCAGCGCCAGCACGAGCTCGGAGGCCGGCGCCGTCTCGCGCCGGGCGGCGGCGAGCTTGGGCAGCATGTCGGCGACCGCGCGCAGGCCGGCCTCGACCGTCTTGCGCGTGCCGCCGGTGTCCTGGATCGTCATCGTGCGGAAGGCGTCGCCCTCCTCGACGCCGTATTCGTCCTTGAAGCGGCCGATCTGGAACGTCTCGCAGCCGAGCCCCACCAGCAGCGTCGCGCCGACGTTGGGGTTGGTCGCGTAGCCCCATTCGACGCGCTTCAGCGCCTCGAAGCCCTCGCCCTTGGCGGCCATGCCGCAGCCGGTGCCGTGGACGAGCGGAATGATGCCGTCGACGCCCGGGTGGTCGGCGAGCAGGCCGGACCGTTCGGCCTCGCGCGCGATGAAGCGGGCGACCGAGGCCGAGCAATTCACGCTGGTGAGGATCGCGAGGTAGTTGCGCGTGCCCCAGCGCCCGTCGGCCCGGCGAAAGCCCCGGAACGTGGCGCGGTCGGCCTCGGCCACGAATTGCGTCGGCAGCGCCGCCTCGCCGAAGAGGTAATCGCGCGCGAACTCGCCCATCGCGAGGTTGTGCTCGTGGACCCAGTCGCCCGCCGCGATCGGCGCCGAGGCGAAGCCGATCGTCTGCCCGAACTTGCGCACCGCCCCGCCCTGCGCGACCGCGCGGGCGGCCATCTTGTGGCCCTTGGGCACGCGGCGTAGCGCGGCGGGGCCGCCCTCTGGCGCCGCGCCGGGTTCGATGACGTCGATGGCGATCAGCACGTCGTCGTCGGGATGCAGGCGGAGCGCGCGCGGCGAGGTCGCTGCGGTCATGGCTAGCCTCAAGCGGAGAACAGGTCGGAATGGGCGGCGGCGAATTCGGCGAACACTTGGGTCGTGTTGGCGAGATGCGCCCTCATGGCGCGCCCCGCGCCCTTGGCGTCGCGCGCCTCGATGGCGGCGGCGATGGCGCGGTGCTCGTCGAGCGCGACCTCGAGCCGGCCTTCGGGCTGCAGCAACATGCGCCGCACGCGGCCGACGTGGAGCTTCAGCGATTCCAGGATGTCGCGGGCGTGCGGGAAGCCGACGCCGCGGACGATGACGTCGTGGAACTCGCCGTCGAGCTGCTGGAAGCCGCGCAGGTCGCCGGCGGCCGCCGCCGCCGCCTGGTAGCGAAGGTTGCGCTGCAAGGCCTCGCGGGCCTGCGCGCCGAGCCTCTCGGCGGCCACCATCGCGAGCTCGGATTCCAGCGACCGGCGCAGCAGCAGCAGCTCCTCGACCTGTTCGATCGACATGCGGGCGACGAACGAGCCGTGTTGCGGCTCGACGACGACCAGCCGCTCGAACGCGAGCCGGTTGATCGCGGTCGCCACCGGAAAGCGCGAGACGCCGAGCTTGCCGCAGAGCGCCAGCTTGTCGATGCACTGCCCCGGCGCGAGTTCGCCCGACAGGATCGCCTCGCGCAACTCGCGGTAGACGAGATCCGCCTTCGAGGTCCGCTGGTCGCCGGCGGGTTCCGCCCGCCGCGTCGAAATCGCCACCACCCGCGCCATCGCGCCTCCGATGCCCCGCCGTCCTCGGTCCGCGGCGGCTCTAGCATGCGAGCGCCGCATTCGCCATCCTTCGGCGCGGCGTTTCGCCCCGCGACCCCGGCGAAGGGATTCGCCGCCCTTGACGCGGCGGCCCCCGTCCGCGCAATGGCGCCGGCCGCTTGCCGGAGGACGGGATGGGAACCACGGTCAATTTCGCGCGCGTCGTCGCTTGCGCGCTCGTCGCATGCTCCCTCGCGCCGGCGTCGGCCGCGCCGCGCCGGGACGTGCGCATCGGCATGGCCCTCGAACCGCCCGGGCTCGATCCAACGGCCGGCGCGGCTTCCGCGATCGGCGAAGTCACCCAGTTCAACGTGTTCGAGCAGCTCGTCCGGATCAAGGAGGACTTCACGGTCGCGCCGGGACTGGCGACGTCCTGGACGTTCTCGGACGACCTGAAGACGTTGACCTTCAAGTTGCGCGAGGGCGTCAAGTTCCAGAACGGCGAACCGTTCACGTCGGCCGACGTGAAGTTCTCGTTCGAGCGCGCCGCCGCCGAGGATTCGACCGACAAGGACAAGGCGTTCTTCGCCTCCATCGCGTCGATCGACGCGCCCGATCCCTCCACCGTCACGCTCGTCTTCAAGGCGCCGAGCTATCAGGCGCTGTACCACTTGGGCTTCGCGTCGGCCTCCATCGTCGAGCCCAAGAGCGCGCCTACCGATGCCGTGAAGCCGGTCGGCACGGGTCCCTACGAGCTCGCCGATTGGCAGAAGGGTTCCTCGTTGACGCTGAAGGCCTGGCCCGGCTACCGCGACGCCGCGTCGGTGAAGATCGAGGCGGCGACCTTTCGCTTCATCAGCGATCCGGCCGCACAGGTCGCCGCGATGCTGGCGGGCGACCTCGACGCCTTCCCGCGCTTCGGCGCATTCGACGCGCTCGACAAGCTGCGCGCCGATCCGCGCTTCCGCGTCGCGGTGGGCGGCACGCAGGGCAAGACGATCGTGGCGATCAACGAGCGCCATGCGCCGCTGGGCGACGTGCGGGTGCGGCGCGCGATCTGCTCGGCGCTCGACCGCAAGGCGATCGTCGACGGCGCCATGAACGGGCTCGGCGCGCCGATCGGCAGCCATTACGTGCCCGGCCTGCCCGGTTACGTCGACCTGACCGGCGCGTGCCCGCACGATCCCGCCAAGGCGCGCGCGCTGCTCGCGCAAGCCGGCGTGAAGACGCCCCTGACGCTGACGTTGAAGCTTCCGCCGCCCTCCTATGCGCGGCTCGGCGGCCAGATCGTCGCGGCCGAACTCGCCGAGGTCGGGATCGTCGCCAAGATCGAGAACGTCGAATGGGCGCAATGGCTCGCCAACGTCTACGGCGGCGCGCACGACTACGACCTGACGAT
>JAGWKJ010000131.1 GCA_028865375.1 Hyphomicrobiales bacterium
CGATGGCCGGCGAAATGCTGTACCTCGCCAATCTCGGCGTCGAGATCCTGCGGCTCGACGCGGTCGCCTTCACGTGGAAGCGTCTCGGCACGACCTGCGAAAGCCAGCCGGAGGCGCACCGTCTGGTGCGCGCCTTCAACGCCCTGTGCCGGATCGCGGCGCCCGCGCTGGTCTTCAAGTCGGAGGCGATCGTCCATCCCGACGAGGTGATCTCCTACGTTTCGACCGGCGAGGCGCAGCTCTCCTACAACCCGCTGCTGATGGCGCTCTCCTGGGAGGCGCTGGCGACGCGCGACGCGACGCTGCTCGCCCAAGCGGTGGCGCGGCGGCAGGGCCTGCCTGCCGGCTGCTCGTGGGTCAATTACGTGCGATGCCACGACGACATCGGCTGGACCTTCGCCGACGAGGACGCCGCCGAGCTCGGCATCGACGGCGGCAGGCACCGGCGCTTCCTCAACGCGTTCTACGTCGCCAGGCACCCCGCCAGTTTCGCGCGCGGCCTGCCCTTCCAGGACAATCCGAAGACCGGCGACTGCCGGATCGCGGGCACCTGCGCGTCGCTGGCGGGGATCGAGGCGGGCGACGAGGGGGGCGTCGACCGCGTCATCCTGCTGCACGCGGTGGCGCTGGCGTCCGCCGGCGTGCCGCTTCTATACCTCGGCGACGAGGTCGGTCAGCTCAACGACCTGCGTTACGTCGACGACCCCGCGCTCGCCGGCGACAGCCGCTGGGCGCATCGGCCGTTCCGGCCAGACGCCCTCTACGAGGCGGCGAAGGATCCCGCCACGGACGCCGGCGCGATCTCGCGCGGGTTGGCGCGCTTGGTCGAAGCGCGCAAGTCGGCCAAGGAATTCGCCGGCCAGGACGTCGTCGGGTTCGACGCGGGCGAGCGCGCGATCCTGGCCTTCCTGCGCCCGGGCGACGGGTCGAGCGTGCTCGCGCTCTGCAATTTCGCCGACGAACCGCGGCACGTGGCGGCCGCGCGGTTTTCGGCATTTGCGCCGGCGTCGCGCGAACTCGTGGCCGGCCGCGCGGTCGACCTTTCGGCCGGGCTGGACCTGCCCGCGCACGGTGTCGCCTGGCTGCGCCTCGCGCCCCGGACGGAGCGCGGCCGCGGCGGGCGTTGACGGGGCGGGCCAAACGCGCGAGGGGCGGACGATGGAACCCGCGCCCAACGTCGCCTTCCTCGTCGTCGCCGCCGGCCGCGGCGCGCGGCTCGGCGCAGGCGTGCCCAAGCAATACCTGCCGCTCGGCGGCCGTCCCATGCTGGCGCGCACGCTGTCGCGACTGCTGCGCGCGGCGCCGGCGGCGCGCGCGCGGGTCGTGATCCATCCCGACGACGCTCCTTCCTACGCCGCCGCGCTCGGGGGCCTGCCGGACGCCCTGCGCACGCGCCTCGACGCGCCCGCCCACGGCGGGGCGACGCGACAGTCGAGCGTGCGCGCCGGCCTCGAGGCGATGGCGCGCGACGGCGGCGCCGAGATCGTGCTGATCCACGACGCCGCGCGCTGCTTCGTCGACGCGCCGCTGGTGGCGCGCGCGGTGGATGCGGCCCGCGCCCATGGCGCCGCGGTTCCCGCGGTTCGCCTGCAGGACGCGGTGGCGCGGCTGCAAGAGAGCGGCGTCGGCGCGTTCGTCGACCGCGAGTCGATGCGCATCGTGCAGACGCCGCAGGCCTTCGCGTTCGGCGCCATCCTGGACGCCCATCGCGCCGCCGCGCGCGCGGGACGAGACGATTTCGCCGACGACGGCGCCGTGGCGGCCTACGCGGGGCTTCGCGTGGCGCCCTTCGAGGGCGACGCCGGCAACGTGAAAGTGACGACGCCGGCCGACTACGAGGCCGCACGCGCGCGCCTGCTGGCGGCGGGCGACGTGCGCACCGGCCAAGGCTACGACGTGCACGCCTTCGGCCCCGGCGACCACGTCTGGCTCGGCGGGGTGCGGATCGCGCACGACCGCGGCCTCGTCGGCCATTCGGACGCCGACGTCGCGTTGCATGCGCTCTGCGACGCGCTCTACGGCGCGCTCGGCGACGGCGACATCGGCGCCCATTTCCCGCCCACGGACGCGCGCTGGCGGGGCGCGGCGTCCGAGGTCTTTCTGCGCCACGCGGCCGGCCGCGTCGCGGCGCGCGGCGCGGCGGTCACGCACGTCGACGTGACGATCGTGTGCGAGGCGCCCAAGATCGGCCCTCGCCGCGACGACATCCGGGCCATGATCGCCGCGACGCTGGGCGTCGCGATCGACCGCGTCGGCGTGAAGGCCACGACCTCGGAGGGGCTCGGCTTCGTGGGGCGGCGCGAAGGCGTCTGGGCCTCCGCGATCGCGACCCTGCGGATGCCGGGCGAGGAATGAATTTCTCCCGCGAGGACGTCGACCGCGCCGCCGCCCTGCTCGCGTCGCTGCGTTCGCGCGGCTGGACGCTCGCGACCGCGGAATCCTGCACCGGCGGGCTGGTGGCCGCGCTGCTGACGGACGTGCCCGGCTCCTCCGACGTGGTCGAGCGCGGCTTCGTCACCTATTCCAACGCCGCCAAGGCGGAGATGCTCGGCGTCCCGGCGGCGCTGATCGAGGCGCATGGCGCGGTCAGCGCGGAGGTCGCGCGCGCGATGGCGGAAGGGGCGCTGACGCATTCCCGCGCCGACGTCGCGGTCGCGATCACCGGCGTCGCGGGGCCCGGCGGCGGCACGGCTGGCAAGCCGGTCGGCCTCGTCCACTTCGCCGCCGCGCGTCGCGGCGGGCCGACGCGCCACGTCGAAAGGCGGTTCGGTCCGCTGGCGCGGAACGAAATCCGTCGCCTGTCGGTGCGCGAGGCCCTGCGGCTGCTCGGCGATTGATCCGCGCGCGCGCCGGCGGTATGGCGCGAAGCCGGCCCGAATCGGCGGGCGGTTTCCGGACGTCGCCATGACCACGGCCGCATTCGAAGTGAAGCCCACGCCAGCCGGGCCCTTCACGCCCAAGCTCGTCACCGCGTTCCGCGAGGGCTACGACGTCGGGCGGCTGCGCGCCGACGCGCTCGCGGGCCTGACGGTGGCGATCGTGGCGCTTCCGTTGTCGATGGCCATCGCCATCGCCTCGGGCGCCAAGCCCGAACAGGGCCTGTATGCCTCCATCGTCGGCGGCGTGGTCGTCTCCGCGCTCGGCGGCAGCCGCGTGCAGATCGGCGGCCCGGCGGGCGCCTTCATCGTGCTGGTGGCCACGACGATCGCCACCTACGGCTTCCAAGGCTTCCTCGTCGCCACGATGCTGGCGGGGCTGATGCTGCTGGCGCTCGGCTACCTGCGGCTGGGCGCCTACATCCGTTACATCCCCCATTCGGTGATCGTCGGCTTCACGGCCGCCATTGCCCTCATCATCTTCGCGGGCGAGGTGCGCGACCTGCTGGGTCTCGCCATCGCGCACGAACCGGCGCCGCTGTGGCCCAAGCTCTCGGCGCTGCGCGCGGCGCTGCCGAGCGCCAACGCGGCCGCGGTCGGCCTGTCGGCCGCCTGCGTCGCGGCGATCTTCGCGCTGAAGCGGTTCGCGCCCAAGTTTCCCGGAATGCTCGTCGTGGCGGCCGCGGCCGCGCTGGCGACCTTCGCCTTCCGTCTGCCCGTGGAGACGATCGGCTCGCGCTTCGGCGGCATGCCGTCCCTGCCGCCGATGCCGCGGTTCCCCGCGTTTCCGCTCGCCGACGTGCCGAAGCTGCTGCCCGCCGCCTTCGCGATCGCGCTGCTTTCGGGCATCGAATCCCTGCTGTCGGCGGTGGTCGGCGACACGATGACGGGGCGCCGCCACCGCGCGAATTGCGAGCTCGTCGCGCAGGGCTGGGCCAACCTCGCCTCGCCGCTGTTCGGCGGCCTCAGCGTCACCGGGTTGGTGGCGCGCACCGCCACCAACGTGCGGGCCCACGCGCGCACGCCGGTGGCGGGCCTGTTCCATTCGTTGTTCGTACTGCTGTTCCTGCTGGTGGGAGCCCCGCTCGCCGGCTACGTCCCGCTGGCCGCGCTGGCCGCCGTGCTGGCGACCGTGTGCTGGAACATGGTCGAGTGGTCGCAGTTGCTCTCGATCCTGCGGAACGACCGCGGCGAGGCCGCGACGATGGCGGCGACGTTCCTCGTCACCGTGCTGCGCGATCTCCCGACCGGCATCGCCGTCGGCGTCACGCTCGGCGCGATCCTGTTCATGCACCGCATGGCCAACATGGTCGCGATCTCCGGGACGTCCCCGCTCGAACGCGAGGAGACCGACGAGGGCGACGGCGCCGCCGGGGCGCAATCGGACGAGGACGTCGTCGCGCTTTCGATCGACGGCCCTCTGTTCTACGGCGCGGCGGCTTCGGTCGAATACGCGCTGCAGCGCATCGGCGCGCGTCCGAAGGCGTTCGTGATCGACCTCGCCCGCGCGCCCTTCGCCGACGCGACCGCGGCGCACGTGCTGGGCGCCTTCGCGCGTTCGGCGGCACGGCGCGGCGCGGCGACTTGGCTCGCCGCGGCCTCTGGGCAGGTGCGCGGCGCGATCGAGACCAACGCGGAAGCGGGCGTATTCGCCGGCTTCGCCCCGGACGTGGCCTCGGCCAAGGCGGAAGCCCGCAGGCGGTTTACATTTCTACCGTCCTGAAGTGTAGTGACCCCCAAGAGCGGTCGCGAGTTCCGCGGCCGGCGCGGTCCGCGGGGAGCGGGAGTCCGCGCGACAGCGAGGGGGTCCATTCATGGTCATTTCGTCGAAGTTTTCGCTGAAGGCCTTGGCCTTCGGGGCGTTCGCCGCCGCGGTCGCGTTCGGCCAACCCGCTTTCGCGAAGGATTGGAAGACGGTCGTCGTGGGAATGGAAGGCGCCTACGAGCCCTACAACCTCACCGACCCGAGCGGGAAGATCGTCGGCTTCGAGCCCGACCTGCTGAACGACTTGTGCACGCGCGCCAAGCTGACCTGCAAGGTGATCGCGCAGGACTGGGACGGCATGATCGCGGGCCTGCAGGCCGGCAAGTTCGACGTCATCATGGACGGCATGTCGATCACCGACGACCGCAAGAAGTCGATCGACTTCACGCAGCCCTACGCGCAGGTGCCGGCCGCCTTCGCCGCCGCCAAGTCGAGCGTCTTCGCCAAGCTGCCGCAAGGCGGGATCCTCAACTTCGACAAGGACGCGAAGGGCGCCAACGCCGCGCTGGACGGCCTGCGCGCCGCGCTGAAGGGCAAGACGATCGGCGTGCAGGTCTCCACCACCCACGCCACCTTCGCCGACAAGCACCTCAAGGACGTCGCCACGGTCAAGGAATACAAGACCACCGACGAGCGCGACCTCGACCTCAAGGCCGGCCGCGTCGACCTCGTGCTCGACGACCTGACCGCCGTGCAGGCGATGCTCGCCAAGCCGGACGCCAAGGACCTCCAGCTCGTGGGTCCCGAGTTCAACGGCGCGGAATTCGGCGTCGGCGTCGGCATGGGCATGCGCAAGGCGGACGCCGATCTGGTCGCGATCTTCGACAAGGCGCTCGCGGCGGCCAAGGCCGACGGTTCGGTCAAGAAATACAGCCTGAAGTGGTTCAAGATCGACGCCACTCCCTGACCTGACGGCGCCGGCTCAGGCCGGCGCGGAGCGACGCGATGGAATCATGGAGCCTCTTGGGGTTCGGCGCGCGGGGCTGGGGCCCCGCGCTGCTCGCCGGCGCCGGCATGACCCTGCTGGTGTCGGCGGCCGGGCTCCTCGTGGGCGCGGTCATCGGTTCGCTGGTCGCCTATGCCAAGATCCGGCGACGGCCCTGGCAAGCCGCGCTCGCCACCGGCTATACGACGGTGTTCCGCGGCGTGCCCGAGCTTCTCGTCGTCTACTTCGTCTATTTCGGCTCGTCGGCGCTTTTGACCGACCTCGCTCACCTCTTCGGCGCCGCCGGGTTCTACGGCGTGCCGTCCTTCGCGGCCGGCGCGCTGGCGGTGGGCGCGATTTCGGGCGCTTACCAAGCGGAGGTCTATCGCGGCGCCTTTGGCGCGGTCGCCAAGGGCGAAATCGAGGCCGCGCGCGCGGTCGGCATGTCGCCCGCGCTGGCGTTCCGCCGCGTGATCGCGCCCCAAGTGCTGCGCTTCGCCATACCGGGCCTCGGCAATCTATGGCAGGTCGCGCTGAAGGATTCCTCGTTGATCTCGGTCACCGGCCTCGTCGAACTGATGCGCATCAGCGAGGCCGGAACCGGCTCGACGCGCCAGCCGTTCCCGTTCTACCTCGCCGCCGGCGGACTCTATCTCGCGCTGGCCGCCGTGTCCGACCGCGCCTTCGCTTCGGCCGAGGCGCGCGCGACGCGCGGCTTGCGCCGCGTTTCGGGGGCGGCATGAGCGCTTTCCTCCTCGACACGTTCGGCAAGCTGCTGGCCGCGCTGCCGCTGACGCTGGAGGTCTGGGCGCTGTCGATGCTGGTGGGCGGCGCGGTCGCCGCCGGGGTGACCTGGGCGCGGCTCGCGGGCGGGCCCGTCGGCGCGGCGTTCGGACGGGCATACGTGTTCGTGTTCCGCGGCGCGCCGCTGCTGGTGCAATTATTCTTCGTCTACTACGGACTGGCCTCGATCGGGGCGGTGCGGACGAGCGTGTTCTGGCCGTTCCTGCGCGACGCCTTCGATTGCGCGGTGCTGGCGCTCTCCCTTTGCACCGCGGCCTACCAGAGCGAAATCTTCCGCGGCGCGC
>JAGWKJ010000132.1 GCA_028865375.1 Hyphomicrobiales bacterium
CCCAAGCCGGTCCAGAAGAAGTCGCCGAAGCCGAGATGAATCTCGGCCTCGCGTTGCAATCGCTGGCCGGCGCCGGCCGCGCGCCGATCAAGGACGCCATCGGCGCCTACCAACGCGCGCTGCGCGCCTTCGACCGCGCGCGGCATCCGAAGGAATACGCCATCCTCCAGAACAACCTCGCCACCGCCTTCTTGTCGGTGTCCTTCGCCGACCCGGGCAGCCGGATGCGCGAGGCGCTCGCGGTGCAGGCGTTCGAGGAAGGCCTGTCGGCCGTCGCCTTGGTCGATCACCCGAGCGAATACGCAATGCTGCAGAACAACCTCGGCAACGCCTTGCAGTCGGTGTCGAGCGGCCATCCGGTCGAGAACGGCTTCCGCGCGATCGAGGCCTATCGCGAGGCGCTCAAGGTCCGCAACGCGCGCGACATGCCGCGCGAATACGCCAACACGGTCGCCAACATGGCGAACTGCCTCGCGGGCCTGCCGGACGACCCGGCCGACGAAACCTCCGGCAACGCGGCAAACCTGCGCGAAGCGCGCTCCCTGCTGGGCGAGGCGCTGGCGATCTTCCGCGCGCACGGCGAGACCGACAAGGCGAGCGAGGTCGCGTCCGTCCTGGCCGCGATCGATGCCGATCTCGAAGCGACCAATCCGGCCGCGGCGGTGCGGCACTGAACCCGAAGGAGAACAGCGAACGATGACCGATTCAATTCCATACCTCCTCTTGTGCCTCGCGCTCGGCGTCGGCGGCGCGGCGGCGGGCGGCGCCGCCAGCGGCTTGCGCATCGGCAAGGAGGCGCTCGGCGCCGAACTCGCCGCCTACATGGGCGCGCTCTACGGGTTGATGGCCGGCGCCGGCGCCGTCGTCGCCGGCCTTCTCGTTCACCGCGTGCTGGGGGGCTGAAGTCATGTTCGAGATGGCTATGAATTCGGCGAAGCTGTTCCTTGCGGGCAAGCTCTTCCGCGACACCACGCAAGCGCTCGCGATGTTGGCCGCCGGGATGGCGATCGGCGCGCTGGCGCTCGTCCTGGCCGCGTTCTTCGCGCCGCTGTGGCTGGCCTCGCTCGTCGGCGGGCTCGCGGCCGGCGCGGCGCAGCCGGTCCTCTACAAGAACCTGAAATACGCCTGACCTCATGTCGACCGCCCCGGCCACGATCGAGACAGACTTCCCCCGCGGGGACGCGACCGACCTCGACGCGCTGCTGAAGCCCTTGCGGGCGCTCGAGGCGTTGGCGGAGACTTGGCCGGAAGAGCAGCGCAACGGCGCGATGGCGCGGGTCGCCGCGCTCGACGCGCTGCACGCCGAGGCGCTGCGGCGGCTCGTCCGGGCGTTGAAATCCGCGCCCGGCGCCGCGCGGGCGATGCGCGAGGCCGCGTCCGACGAAGTCGTCTACGCGGTCTTGCGCCGCCACGGCGTGCTGAAGCCCAACCTGTTCGAGCGGGTCGAGGCCGCGCTCGACGCCGTGCGGCCGACGCTGGCGAGCCACGGCGGCGACGTCGAGCTGGTGTCGGTCGCGCCGCCCGCGGTCGAAGTGCGGTTCCTCGGCGCTTGCGACGGTTGCCCGGCTTCCGCGTTGACGTTCTACGCCGGCGTCAAGAAGGCGATCGCCGAGGCGGTGCCCGAGATTACCGAGATCAAGCAGGCGCGCGGACTCGGCGGCGCCAAGGGCGCCGGCGCGAACGGCGGCGCGCATTTCGTCTCCCCCTTCGCCGCCGGCAAGGCGCGGGACTGGCGGCGCGCGTCGTCGCTGACGGACCTCCCTGACGGAGAAACCCGCGTCGTCGCGTTCGAGGGCCGCTCCGTGCTGCTGTCGCGCTTCGGCGAGGAGGTCACCTGCTTCGAGAACGCCTGCGCGCACATGGGCATGGCGATGGACGGCGGAGAGATCGCCGACGGTTTCATCACCTGCCCCTATCACGGCTTCAAATACGCGCTCCAATCCGGCGAATGCCTCACCGCGCCGGAGGTCCAGTTGCGCCCTCATGCCGTGCGCGTCGACGGCGACCGCGTCGACGTCGCGCTGTCGGATTGACCGCGATGCGCGTCTCCCTCGCCCCCCGCCGCATCGCGCCATCGGGCGCGCCTCCCCGCTCGCCGTTCGCACGCGCCGACGCCGACGTGGCGCTGGGATGGCGACGCGGCGCCTTGGCCGAACCGATCCGCCCCGGTCCTTCGACCTTGTTCGGTCCCCGCGGCGCGGCGCTGCATCCCGACCGTTCGCTTTGGGTCTGCGACACGGGCCATCACCGCCTGCTCGGCTGGCGAACCGTTCCGACCGCCGACGACGCACCGGCCGACGTCCTCGTCGGACAACCGGACTTCGCGCGCGAAGGGCGCAACGCGAAGGCCGCCCCGACCGCGGCGACGCTGAACGTGCCGACCGGCATCTGCGCCTGGGGCGAGGGCCTGGCGGTCGCCGACGCATGGAACCATCGCGTCCTGCTCTGGCGCCGCACGCCGACCCGCGACAACCAGCCGGCCGACATCGTGCTGGGGCAGGCCGACGCGTCCTCGACGCTGGCCAACCGCGGCGCGGACCGACCGGACGCCGCGACGCTGCATTGGCCATACGGCGTCGCCAGCGACGGCAGGGCGCTCTGGGTCGCCGATTCCGGGAACCGCCGCGTGCTGCATTGGAGCGATCCCGAGGCGACCGGACAGCCGGCCGATTTCGTGCTCGGCCATTCCCGCTTCGACACGCGCGACGAAAACGACGGCGCCGCCGTCGGCCCGCATTCGATGCGCTGGCCGCACGCCATCGCGTCGTGGAACGGCCGCCTCGCGATCGCCGACGCCGGCAACAACCGCGTCATGGTCTGGGACGCGCGTCCGACGACCAACGGCGCTCCCTGCGATCACGCGATCGGGCAGGCCGACTTCGCCGCCTGCGACCACAACCGCGGCCATTACGCGCCGACCGCGGCGGCGCTGAACATGCCCTATGCGCTCGCCGGCGGCGCGCGCCTGCTCGTCGCCGACACCGCCAATTCGCGCTTGCTCGCCTTCGACGGAGCGGCCACCGGCGCGCCGGCGGCCGCGCTCGCCGGCCAACCGCACTTCTCGGCCAAGGGCGACAACGGCTGGGGCGAAGCGTCGCGTGCCAGCCTGTGCTGGCCGTACGGCCTGTCGCGGTTGGGATCGCGGCTGGCGGTCGCCGACAGCGGCAACAACCGCGTCCTCCTCTTCACCTTGGCGGAGGGCGCATGAAGGGCGAGACCATCCGCGTGCGCGGCCAGGTACAGGGCGTCGGATTCAGGCCTACCGTCTGGCGACTGGCGCGCGAGCTCGACCTCAGGGGCGACGTCCGCAACCGGGGCTCGGACGTCGAGATCCGGGTCTGGGGCGACGGCGCCGACCGGCTCGCCGCGCGCATCCTGGCGGAAAAGCCGCCGCTGGCCCGCATCGAGACCCTAGAACGCGCCGCGCTCGACGGCGAGGCGCCGGACGGGTTCGCGATCGTCGCGTCCCTCGGCGCGCCGGCGCGCGCGCATGTCACGCCGGACGCGGCGACCTGCCCCGCCTGCGCGGCCGAGACGCTCGACCCGTTCGCGCGGCGCTACCGCTATCCGTTCACCAACTGCACCCATTGCGGCCCGCGCTTCTCGATCGTCGAGGGCGCGCCCTACGACCGCGCTCGGACGACCCTGCGCGCGTTTCCGCTCTGCGCCGATTGCGTGAGCGAATATCGCGACCCCGCCGACCGTCGTTTCCACGCGCAACCCATCGCCTGCCACGCCTGCGGTCCGCGCGCCCGGTTCGAGAGGCTCGGCGCCGGCGCGGTGAGCTACGAAAGCTTCTCGATGCTCGACGACGTCGACGCGGCGGGCGGCGCGCTGGCGAAGGGCTTCATCGTCGCGATCAAGGGCGTCGGCGGCTATCACCTCGCCTGCGACGCCACCGACGCCGAAGCCGTCCGCAGACTGCGGCTGCGCAAGGGCCGCGCGCGCAAGGCCTTCGCGCTGATGGCGCGCGATATCGCCGCGATCCGCCGCCATTGCGCCGTCGACGACGCCGAAGAGGCGGCGTTGACCGGCGCCGCCGCGCCCATCGTGCTGCTAGAGCGCCGCGGGGCGCCGCTGCCCGACGGGCTCGCGCCCGGCCTCGACCGGCTCGGCTTCATGCTGCCCTACACGCCGCTCCACGCGCTGCTGCTGCGCCGGATGCCGCGGCCCGTCGTGATGACCTCGGGCAACCGCTCGGGCGAGCCGCAGTGCCACGACGACGACGACGCCCGCGCGCGGCTCGCCGGCATCGCGGATTTTGCGCTGACGCACGACCGGCCGATCGCCAACCGCATCGACGATTCCGTCGTCCGCGTGGTCGGCGGCCGGCCGCGCGCGATCCGCCGCGCGCGGGGCCAGGCGCCGGCGCCGCTCGCCCTGCCCGGAACGCTCGCGGCCGGTTCGCCGCTGCTCGCCATGGGCACGGACCTCAAGAACGCGTTCTGCTTCCTCAAGGACGGCGGCGCGATCCTGTCCCAGCACATGGGCGACCTCGACGAGCCGGCCACCGAACGCGAGGCGCGGCGCAACCTCGACCTGCTGGGCCGCCTCTACGATTTCGCGCCGGCCGCGATCGCGGTCGACCGGCATCCCGCGTTCCGGTCGACCGAACGCGGCCGCGCGATGGCGCGCGAGCTCGGCGTGCCGCTGGTGGAAGTGCAACATCATCACGCGCACGTCGCTTCCTGCATGGTCGAGAACGGTTGGGATCCCTCCGCCGGTCCGGTCGTGGGCGTCGCGCTCGACGGCGTCGGCTGGGGCGACGACGGCACGGTTTGGGGCGGCGAATTCCTCGTCTGCGACTACGCCGGCTATGAGCGCGCGGGCTGCCTAAAGCCGGTCGCCGCGCCGGGCGGCGACGCCGCGGCGCGCGAGCCCTGGCGCAACGCGCACGCCCATCTCGCCGCCGAGATGGGCTGGGCGGAGTTCGACATGAACTTCGGCCACCTCGAGATCGCGCGGCGGCTCGCCGCCAAGCCGCGCGCGACCATCGACGCGATGATCGCGTCCGGCTTCAACGCGCCGCCCGCCTCGTCCTGCGGCCGGCTGTTCGACGCGGCGGCGGCGATGTGCGGCATCGCCTTCGAGCGCCAGGATTACGAGGGCGAGGCGGCCAGCTTGTTCGAGGCCGCGATCGACGCCAAGGCCCTCGCCGCGGAACCGGACGACGAAGACCTCGACTATCCCTTCGCGATCCCGCGGCTGAAGGCGTCCGGCCTGCCCTATGTGGAGCCGCTCGGCGCCTGGCGCGCCCTGCTCGGCGACCTGCACCTGGGGACGCCCGTGGGCGCGATCGCCGCGCGCTTCCACCGCGGCTTCGCCAAGGCGGTCGCCAAGCTCGCCGCCCGGATCGCCGAAGCGCGCGGCATCGGCGCCGTGGCGCTGACCGGCGGCTGCTTCCAGAACGCGACGCTGTTCGCGCTCGTAGAGCGCCACCTTGTCGCGCGCGGTCTGCGCACGCTGTCCCACGCCGCGATCCCGGCCAACGACGGCGGCCTCGCCGTCGGCCAGGCTGCCGTCGCCGCCGCCCTGCTCACCCGCCAAGGAGGAGTTTCGCCATGTGCCTAGGCATTCCCGGCCGCATCGTCGCCATCAGGGACGCGACGCGCAAGCTCGCCACCGCCGACGTGTCGGGCGTGCGGCGCGACGTCAACGTCGCGTGCATCGCGCCCCCCGACGGCGACCTCGAGACGCTGGTCGGCGCCTGGGCGCTGATCCACGTCGGCTTCGCGATGAGCCGCATCGACGAGGCGGAAGCCGCGCGGACGCTCGACGTGCTGCGTCAGCTCGGCGAGGCGCAGGCCGAGATCGAGGCGATGCGCGCCGGCGCCGCGTGAGCGCGCAAAGGAGGGACGGGCCATGAAATACGCCGACGAATTCCGCGACCCGAAGGCCGCCAAGGGACTGCTCGGCGAGATCGAGCGCGCGATCGCGGCGATCGGCGCCACCGCAGAGCGTCCGGTCCACGTGATGGAGATCTGCGGCGGCCACACGCACGCGATCTTCCGCTATGGCCTCGACAAGCTGACCCCGCCGGGCCTCGAGTTCGTGCACGGGCCGGGCTGCCCCGTCTGCGTGCTACCGATGCCGCGCGTCGACGAAGCGGTCGAGCTCGCCGAGCGGCCCGGCATGATCTTCACGACGTTCGGCGACGCCATGCGCGTGCCCGGCTTCAAGAAGTCGCTGCAGCGGGCCAAGGCCGAGGGCGCCGACGTGCGCATGGTCTATTCGCCGCTCGACGCGCTCTCGCTCGCGCGCAAGAACCCGGACCGCGAGGTCGTGTTCTTCGGCCTCGGGTTCGAGACGACGACGCCCTCGACCGCGCTGTCGATCCAGCAGGCGGCCGCCGACGGGCAGGCGAACTTCTCCGTCTTCTGCAACCACATCATGGTGCCGCCGCCGATCAAGGCGCTGCTCGACGATCCGTTCTCGACGCTCGACGGCTTCGTGGGACCCGGCCACGTGTCGATGGTGATCGGGCTTGAACCCTACGAGTTCATCGCGCGCGACTACCGCAAGCCGGTGGTCGTGGCGGGCTTCGAGCCGATCGACCTGCTGCAGGCCACCGCGATGGTGCTGAAGCAGATCGAGGAGGGCCGCGCCGCCGTCGAGAATCAATACTCGCGCGTCG
>JAGWKJ010000133.1 GCA_028865375.1 Hyphomicrobiales bacterium
ATCGCCGCGCCGTCGCGGCGGGCGGCGAGCTCGAGGCGAGCCATCGCCCCCTCGACGCCGCGCGGTCTCGGGTCGAGGTCGAGCGGCGCGGCCGCGCCCGCGCGCAGGCCCAGCGAAGGCGCGAGCGCGGTCGCCACGCTGCGCGGCGAGGAGCCGTCGTCGAGATAGAACAGGCCGCGCGAGGCGATCTCGCGCAGCGTCGGCGTCAGCGCCGCGGGGTCCGAAGTGAACTTGCCGCCGAGGTAATCGGTGACGCCGGCATAGCCCGCGAAGCGGCCGAGCAGCCAATGCAGCGCCTCGCCGTTGCCCGCCGCCGCGGCGCCGGCGCGCAACGTGTGGGGGCCGGGCATCTGCGCCGCGTCGAGCGGTTCCATCGGCAGTTGCAGCAGCGTCTCGTGGCCGGCTTCGCGCGCGCGCGCCGCGGATTCCGACAGCCGCGCGCCATAGGGCGCGAAGGCGAGGCTGACGGCCGATGGGAGATCGCGGATCGCGGCGTCGGTCGCCGCCGGGTCGAGCCCCATGCCGCCGATCACGATGGCGAGCCGCGGCGCGCCGGGCGGCAGGCCGGGCGGCGTCACGACGGGCGCCGAATAGGCTTCGTCCGGCCGGCGGCCGTCGGCGGCGATCCTAGGCAGCGGACCGAACGGCGAGGTCTCTTCGAGCGCGCCCTCGCCGCCCGGCGACAGGCCGATCGCCAGCGCCTTGGGCACGTCGATCACCAGCGCGCCCGGCGCCGCCGAGCCCGCGGGCCGCACGACCTTGACGCCGCTCGCGCCTTCGATCTGCGACGCCGAGCTTTCGCCGGCGGGCGCGGCGTCGGCGCGCGGCGGCACCTCGATCACCTTGGCGATGCCGTTGCGCGCCGGCGTCGCGGCGGGCGTCGCTTCGGCGACGGCGCGCGGGCCCGCGACCCTGACGATCTTGGCGATGACGGCGCCGCCGCGGTCGGGTTCGCGCGCGATGACGAACGCGATCCCGCCGAGCAGGAGCGCCGCCGCGGTGCCGCCCAGCAGCCTGCCGGCGGAACGCGAAAACGGCCGGCGCAGCGCGCGGCCCAGCAAGGGTGCGTCGAAATCGTCGGGCGGCGTCGGTGTCGTCAAGCTCGAACCCCCGCCGTTCGCGTCGCCGGCGCGAATCGCCGACGCGGCGCGCATCATGGACCTGCGATTCGGATTGTCGAGGCCCCGAGGTTGCGCGCGCCTGACGCCCTCAGTTCTTCGCGGGAGCGGCGGGCGCCGGGGCCGTGGCGGTCGCAGCGTCCTTGGCCGTCGGCGTGGCGGGAGCCGTCGCTTCGGCGGCCTTCAGGAAGTCCGGCGGGATCGGCTTGTCTTCCACTAGGTCGACGGCCGCCGTGAGCTGCTTGTCCTTGGCGGCGTCGGGCGGAACATAGGCCTGCGACCCGTGCTTCTCCGGCTGCGCGCCGTTGACCAAGTGGCCCTTGAGGGAGGCTTCGCCGTCGATCGTGTCCTTGCCCTTGAGCGCGGCGGGCACGTCCTCGAGGATCTTGTATTCGGGCACGATGCCCTGGGCCTGGATCGAGCGGCCCGACGGCGTGTAATAGCGCGCCGTGGTCAGGCGCAGCGCGCCGTCGTTGGCCAGCGGAATGATCGTCTGCACGGAACCCTTGCCGAACGAGCGCGTGCCCACGAGCTTGGCGCGTTTGTGGTCCTGCAGGGCGCCCGACACGATCTCGGAGGCCGAGGCCGAGCCGCCGTTGATGAGCACCACCAGCGGCTTGCCATGCGACAGGTCGCCGCCCGGCCGCGCGTTGAAGCGCTGCGTCTCGTCGGGCGTGCGGCCGCGCGTCGAGACCACTTCGCCCTGGTCGACGAAGGCGTTGACGACGCGGATCGACTGGTCGAGCAGTCCGCCGGGATTGTTGCGCAGGTCGAGCACGTAGCCCTTGAGTTTGTCGCCCGGCGCCGCCTTGTCGATCTCCGCCATCGCCTTCTGCAGGCCCGGATAGGTCTGCTCGGTGAACTCCGAAATGCGGATGTAGCCGACGTCGCCGTCGATCATGCGCGAGGTGACCGACTGCACCTTGATGACGTCGCGCACGATGGTGAAATCCATCTTCACCTTCTTGGGGCCGCGCTCGACCGAGATCTTCACCGGCGTCTTGGGCGCGCCGCGCATCTTGTCGACCGCCTGGTTCAGCGTCATGTCCTTCACCGGCGCGCCGTCGATGGCCACGATCACGTCGCCCGAGAGCACGCCCGCCTTCTGGGCCGGCGTGCCGTCGATGGGCGTGACGACCTTGATCGCCTTGCCGTCGAGGGCGACTTCGAGGCCGAGCCCGCCGAACTCGCCGTTGGTCTGGACCTGCATCGCCTTGTAGGCCTTGGGGTCCATGTATTCCGAATGCGGGTCGAGCGCGGCCATCATGCCGTCGATCGCCGCCTTGGTGAGCTTCGCCTCGTCCGGCTTGTCGACGTATTCGTTGCGGATCTTGTCGAACACGTCGCCGAACAGGTTGAGCTGGCGGTAGGTGTCGGCCGAGGCCGCGCGGGCCACGCCGGCGAAGATCGCCGTGCCCTGCGCGCCGAGGATCGCCGTTCCGGCGCCAAGCGCCGCGCCCAAGGCCAATACGGGCAAATTGCTCTTCATCCGCTCACCTTGTCGAGGCTGGCCGGCGCCCACCACGGGGCCGGATCTACGGGGGAACCATCTTTTCGGAACTCGACGAACAAGACCGGTCCGTTCGAATTGACGGCGACCGAGGCCGCGTTGGGGACGTCCCCCGCCCCCATCGACCCGACCGGTTCGCCGGCGATCACGAATTGGCCCGCCGCGACGTCGACCGAGGACATCCCGGCCATCACCACATCATACCCGCCGCCGGCGTCCAGGATCAAGAGACGGCCGTATTGCCGGTAGGGACCGGCGAACGCGACCTTGCCGTCGCAGGGCGTCGTCACGGTGGCGCCCGACGGCGCGCCGAAGGACACGCCCTGCTCGGTCCCGCCGGCGCCGTCGTCGGCCCCGAAGCCCCGCAATACCGCTCCTTGCACGGGCGGGCGGAGCTTGGCCTTGGCGGCGGCGAACGCGACCGTCGGCCCGGGCGCGGCGGCGATCGCCGCCGAGGCGCCCGTCGCGCCGGCCGAAATGCGCGCGATCAAATCCTTGAGATCGGACGCCCGCTTGGCGAGATCGGCGAGCCGAGCCGTCTCGTCGGAAACCTTCGAATCGCCCGCCGCGATGGCCGACTGACGCGCCGCCACCAGTGCGGCGAGCCGCTCGCGGTCGCGGTCGAGCGCGGCCTGCTGGGTCGCCAGCCGGGAGGTCTCCGCGGCCACGCCGTCGCGCAGCTTGGCGAGGTCGGCGAGCCGCGTCGCCAGCGCGGCCATCCGCGCGCGCAGCGGCGGCAGCGCGCCGTTCAAGGTCATCGCCGCGCGGATCGCTTTCAGGAGGTCGGTGGGGTCGGCGAGGATCGCGGGCGGCGGATCGCCGCCGAGCCGCTGCATGGCGGCCAGCAGGCGTGCGGTCTCGCCGCGCTTCGCCGCGAGGTCGCGCGTCGCCGCGTCGAGTTTCGTCTTGAGGGCGGCCAGCTTGGCGGAGGACGCCGCATGGGCCGCCTGGGTCTCCTGCAAGCCCTTGGCGGTGTCCACCAGCGCCGCTTGGAACCGCGCGCGGTCGACCCGCAGCGCTTCGATTTCCGCCTTCAGCGCGCGCCGGTGGGCGTCCGACGCCTTCATCGCGTCCTGGATCGTCGTGAGTTCGCCCTTGCCCGCCGTCGCATCGGCGGCGCGCGCGAACGGCGCCGGCAAGGAGGCCGACAGAGCGAGCGCGAACAGGAGACGCGGCAGGAGAGGCGGAATGCGCGGGTTCAATTCGTTCCCCTCGGTGGAATTATCTTCGCGCGCGATTGCGTCGGCATCGGGGCCGTCATCAATCCCGGTGATAGGGCGAGCCCACGAGAATCGACGCCGCACGATACAATTGTTCGGCGGCCATGATGCGCGCCAGCCCGTGCGGCCACGTCATGGCGCCGAACGCGACCGTCTTCGCGGCCAGGGGGCGCAAGGCGGGGTCGTGTCCGTCGGGACCGCCGAGCGCGAACACCGCCGCCGGCGCCGCCCGCAACCTCGCCTTGGCGATAAAATCGGCGAAGGCGCGACTGCCCAGGTTTTCGCCCGTCTCGTCGAACAGCACCAGCGTCGCGCCCGGCGGCAGGGCGGTGCGCAACGCGCGCGCTTCTTCCGCCTTGCGGTCGGCGGCGCGGCGGGCCGGGCTCTCGTCGATTTCGCGCAGGTCGGGACCCGACAGGCCGGCGCGGCGCGCGACCTGGCCGCAGCGCGCCAGCCAATGGGCGCACAGGTCGCGCTCGGGGCCGGCCTTCAGCCGCCCGACGACGTGCAGGACCAATCGCATCGCGTCCCGCCGGCGCCCGGACTTCAGCCGCGCTTGCGCTCGGCCGGCCGGTCGGCGCCCCAGAGCTTCTCGAGGTTGTAGAAGCCTCGGATCTCCGGGCGGAACAGGTGGACCACGACGTCGCCGAGGTCGACCAGCACCCAGTCGCAGGTCGGCAGGCCCTCGACGCGCGGGGCGGGCAGGCCCGCCGCCTTGACGTCGCGGATCAACCGGTCGGCGACCGCGCCGACGTGCACGGTGGATCGCGCGGTGGCGATCACCAAGGCGTCGGCGAAGGCGGCGCGGCCTTCGAGGTTGACGGTGGAAACGTCCTCGGCCTTCGAATCGTCGAGGCTGTCGCGGACGAGGCGGACGAGGTCGTCGGCCGAGGGCGCCAATGCGCCGAGGACGGACGGTGGCGGCGATTTCGCCGCCTTGGCGGACGCTTGCCTTGGCAGTTGCGCGGTCCTCCGTTCGGGCGCCGCGGGAGCGCGGCTCCTTCGCGAATCGCAGCTTGCGCGGGAAATGCGACGAATTCAATAACGGCGCTCCGGAGCGCGGCATTCAAGGCGCGCCGCCCCGCAGGTGGGTGGACGATTCGCCCGAGCGCCTGCCGTGCAGGAAGACGAAGGCCGGCGCCGGCGCGCCGGCCAACAGCGCGGCATCCGCCTCGTCGAGACGGAACCGGTCGAGATAGGCCCCCGCAGCGCCGCTCGGCGGCTTGGCCCGGCCGCCGCGGCGGTCGAACACGGCGATCGGCACGCCATCGGCGATGTCGCGCCAGCCGCGCCAGCGCGGAAAGTCGCCGAGGTTGTCGGCCCCCATGATCCAGACGAAGCGCGCGGAGGGCGCACGCCCCCGCAGCGCACGCAACGTGTCGGCCGTGAATCGCGTGCCCAGTCCCGCCTCGCATCCGGTGACGACGATCCGCCGGTCGCGGGCGAGCGCGCGCGCGGCGACGATGCGCTCGGCGAGCGAAGGCAGCGCGCGATTGTCCTTCAGCGGGTTGCCGGGCGTGACGAGCCACCACAGCCGATCGAGCCGCAGCCGGCGCAAAGCCTCGCGCGAGACGTGCAAATGGCCCTCGTGCGGGGGATTGAACGTGCCGCCGAACAGGCCGATGCGCATTCCGGCCGGCGCCGGCGGCGGGCGAAGGTCGCGGGGATCTGCCGTCGCCGTCATGACGTCACACTGGCGGGGCGGAGAAAAAGGCGCAAGCGGCGGCACGCGCCGGACGGATTCGCGGCTTCTATGTCGCCGCGCCGTGCAGGTCGTAGTCGTCCGCGCGGTCGATCTTCACGGTGACGAGGTCGCCGGCGCGCAGGGGCCGGCGCGTCGCGACATGGACGACGCCGTCGATCTCCGGCGCGTCGTATTTGGTGCGCCCTCGCGCGACGCCGCCGCCGGGCGCGCCTTCGTCGATCAGCGCCTGGAGCCGTTCGCCGACGCGGCGCTTCAATCGACGCGCGCCGATCGCGCGCTGGCGCTCCATGAAGCGCGCGTGGCGCTCCGCCTTCACCTCCGCCGGCACGGCGGGCAGGCCGAGCGCCTCGGAAGGCGCGCCGCGCACCGGCTCGTATTGGAAGCAGCCGACGCGGTCGAGGCCCGCCTCCTCGATCCAGTCGAGCAGCAGGGCGAAATCATCGTCCGTCTCTCCGGGGAAGCCGACGATGAAGGTCGAGCGCACCGCGAGGTCGGGCACGGCGCGCCGCCACGCCTTGACGCGCTCCAGCGTCTTGGCCTGGTCGCCCGGCCGCTTCATCGCCTTCAGCACCGAGGGCGAGGCATGCTGGAACGGCACGTCGAGATAGGGCAGCACGAGGCCGTCGGCCATCAGCGACACGATCTCGTCGACGTGGGGATAGGGATAGACGTAGTGCAGGCGCACCCACGGCCCCAGCGATCCCAGCGCGCGCGCGAGGTCGATGAACTTGGCGCGCACCTCGCGCCCGGCGAAGTCGCTGGGCGCGTAGCGCAGGTCGCGCCCGTAGGCGGCGGTGTCCTGCGAGACGACGAGCAGTTCCTTGACGCCCGCGGCGGCGAGCTTCTCCGCCTCGCGCAGCACGTCGCCCGCCGGGCGCGACGCCAGCTTGCCGCGCAGCCGCGGGATGATGCAGAAGCTGCAGGAATTGTCGCAGCCTTCGGCGATCTTCAAGTAGGCGTAGTGGCGCGGCGTGAGCTTCACGCCCTGCGGCGGCACGAGATCGAGAAACGGGTCGTGCGGCGCGGGCGCCGCCGCCCGCACCGCGGCCATCAC
>JAGWKJ010000134.1 GCA_028865375.1 Hyphomicrobiales bacterium
GCCGGCGCCGCCGATGCCGCCGTCGCGACCGGCCTACACGGCGACGCCCAAGCCCGCGCCCGACAAGTCGGCGCTCGACAAACTTGCGGCCGCCGCCGTCAAGACGAAGGCGTCGGGCGACCCCAAGGTCGATCCGACCAAGCGCTTCGACCTCGCCAGCATCGACAAGCTGATCAGCCACGAGAAGGCTCAGCAGGTCGGCGCGACGGGCGCCAAGCTCGATCCGAATTCCTCGCTGGGCGCGAAGGACCGCAATTCGGCCAAGCTGTCGCCGACGCTGCAAGCCGCGCTCAACGGCTGGCTCGACGCGCGGTTCAAGCAATGCTGGACGATGCCGCTCAGCTTGCCCGACGGCGACGCCTACGTCGCGCAGGTGCGCGTCAACTTCGACCGCGGCGGCAACCTGGTGGGCGCGCCGCAATTGCTCAACCCGCCGCCGGACGCGCGATGGCAGGCCGACGTCACGAGCGTGATGGCGGCCGTGCACGCCTGCGATCCGCTGCGGATACCCGCCATCTACGCGCCCTATTACGAAGCGTGGAAGATGCAGACGATCCATTTCGACCCCAAGCAGACGACGGGATGACATGACCGCGAACCGCAGGACCCTCATGCAATCGCTGGGCGCGGCGCTCGCCGCCTCGGCCTTGCCGCGCGCCGCGCGCGCGCAAGCGACCGGCGACGTCTACGTGCGCGGCGGCGGCGCCTTCAGGCCGATCGTCGTCTCGGTGTCGCCGCTGGCCGGCGATACGGCCGGACCGAACTCGATCACGATGGTGTTGACCAACGACCTGTCGCGTTCGGTGTTCGTGCAGCCGGTGCCCGGCAAGCCGGGCCAACCCGACTTCGCCGCGCTCAAGGGTTCGGGCGCGCAATTCGCGCTGGCCGGCGCGGTGACGCCGGCCGGCGGCAAGCTCGGCGCCGAGTTCAGGTTGTTCGACGTCAATTCCGGCCAGCAGGTCGCGGGCCAGCGTTACGACACCGAAGCCTCCAACGCGCGCCGCGTCGCCCATCTGCTGGGCGACGCCGTGTTCACCGCCGTGACCGGCGAGAAGGGCTTCCTCGACAGCCGCGTCGTGTTCGTCGACGAGACGGGCCCGGCCACCAAGCGCGTCAAGCGGCTCGCGATCATGGACCAGGACGGCGCCAACGTGCGCTACCTGACCAAGGGCGACGAGCTCGTCGTGACGCCGAACTTCTCGCAGGACGCGCAGGAAGTGACGTTCATGGCCTATGCCGGCCAGAAGCCGGCGGTCTACGTGCTCGACGTCGAGACCGGCCGGCGCGAGGAAGTCGGCAACTTCCCGCAGATGACTTTCGCGCCGCGCTTCTCGCCGGGCGGCCGCAAGATCGCGATGTCGATCTCCGCGGGCGAGACGTCGAGCCTGTTCCTGATGGACCTCGCCACGCGCGCGACCACGCGCCTCACCAACGAGCAGGCGATCGACACCGCGCCGTCGTTCTCGCCCGACGGCTCGAAGATCGTGTTCGAGAGCGACCGCGGCGGCACCCAGCAGCTCTACGTCATGTCGGCGGCCGGCGGCGGCGCGACCCGCATCACCTTCGGCGCGGGCCGCTATTCGACGCCGGCGTGGTCGCCCAAGGGCGACCTGATCGCCTTCACGCGCCAGGGAGCGAACGGCTTCGGCATCGGCGTGATGAAGCCGGACGGCTCGGGCGAGCGCATCCTCACCGAGGGCTTCCACAACGAAGGCCCGACCTTCGCGCCCAACGGCCTGTTCGTGATGTATTTCAGCGATCCGGGCGGCGGCGGCGGCGCCAAGATCTTCATGAGCGACGTGCTCGGCCGCAGCCGCTTCGCCGTGCCCACGCCCCATTACGCCTCCGATCCGTCCTGGGGTCCGCTGCGCAAGTGACCGGAAGCCCGATCACGTTCGCGCGACGGCGGATCGACGCCGGCGACGCCGTGATTTAATGGCCTCTTGCCGCCGGCCTTGGACCTGCGGCGCGGAGACCCGAGCATGATTTCGCCGATCAAGACAATCTACACCGCCCACGCCACGGCGCAGGGCGGCCGCAACGGTCATTCCAAGACCAGCGACGGCACGGTCGCCGTCGAGCTCGCCACGCCCAAGGCGGACGGCTCCTCGGGCCGGCCGGGCGCGACGACGCCAGAGCACCTGTTCGCGGTCGGATACGCCGCCTGCTTCGCCGGAGCGCTCGACTTCGTGGGCAAGCAACACAAGGTCGACGCCTCGAAGGCCAGCGTGACTTGCCATGTCCAGTTCGGCCTGCGCGAGGCCGGCGGGGCGGGCATCGCCGTCGACATGGACGTGGTCGACAAGTCGCTGCCGACCGCCGAGCTGCGCAAGCTGGTCGACGAGGCGCACGAAAAGATCTGCCCCTATTCGCACGCCACCCGCGACAACGTGGCGATCCACTTCAAGGTCGAGGGCGCCTGAGCGGCGCGGACGGGCGCCTCAGGCGCCGACGTCCACCGCCAGCACTTCCGGCGGCCGCAGGAACCGCACCGGCAGGTGCGAAGTGCCGAGGCCGCCGGACACGATCAGGTCGCGACTGCCGCGACGGTAATGGCCGTAGATGAAGTCGAGGTCGCGCGGCCCCTCGATCAGCCATTGCGTCACGAAGGGCAGGTTCACCTGGCCGCCGTGCGTGTGGCCCGCCAGCGTGAGCGCCACGCGATCTGGCACGGCCTCGAAGATGCGCGGCTCGTGGGCGAGCAGGATCGCGGGAGCGTCGTCGTGGACTTCACGCAGCGTCTTGGGCAGGTCGTCCACGCCGACGAACCCGCGGCCGCGCTTCCAATGGGCGAGTTGGTCGCCCAGCCCGAGCAGCCAGAACGGCGAGCCGTCCTTCGACAGGCGCAGCGCGTCGTTTTCGAGCAGGCGGATGCGCGCGCGCGCGATCGCGCGACGCACGCTCGCCGAATTGTCGGGCGGGTCGGTGGGGATCGCCGCCGACCACCAATCGTGGTTGCCGAGGATCGCGTAGACGCCGAAGGGCGCGCCGAGCTTCGCGAGCTCGTCGGCCCAATCCTCCGGCCGGACGTAAGCCGTGACCCAGCGATGCGTGCAGACGAAATCGCCGAGGATCACGATCACGTCGGGCGCCATCGCCATCGTCGCGTCCACGATGGCGCGGACGCGCGGCAGCGAGATCCAGGGATCGGCGGCATGGATGTCGGCGATGACGCCGATCCTGAGGCGCAGCTTGTCGGGCCAGCCCGGCGGCGTCACGCGGTAATGCCGGCTTTCGAGCAGGAAACCGGGCTCTATCGCGAAGGCGTCGCCGACAACGCCCAAACCAGCCGCGCCGGCGGTCGCCGCGCCGAGGACGAGATTGCGTCGGGTGACGAGCGCCATGGCCACCCCGCTACCGCGGGTCCGTGGCGAATGTCAGGCGGCGTACGCCTTTTCCGCCGCCATGCCCCCGTCGCCCGACTCGAACTCCGCGAGGTCGATGTCGAGTTCCATCGCGACCGCCCACAGGGCGATTTGATGATAGAGCCGACCCAACGTGTCGGGGAGAACGTCGAGCGCCGGCGCCCCGGCCGGAACGGTTTCGCCTTGCAACATGATCACGCCTTACGCCGCACGCCACGGGTCGCGCCCGATGGTTAAAGGATGCACGCTTTCGCCTAACTGACGATTAAGGCCGGCGGCGATCAAGGAAAGAGTCGCGTCACCCTCCACGCGACGCCGGCGTCCGGCCGCGAGAACAGCACGCGGTCGTGCAGGCGATAGGGCTGGTCGGCCCAGAATTCGATAGCCGTCGGCACGAGGCGATAGCCACGCCAATGCGGCGGGCGCGGCGGATCCGCGCCCTCGTATTTCGCTTCCGTCGCGGCGAAGGCCGCTTCGAGTTCGGCGCGATCCTTGAGCGGGCGCGATTGCGCGCTCGCCCAGGCGCCGATCCGGCTTTGTCGATGGCGCGAGGCGAAATAGGCGTCGGCCTCGGCCTCGCCCGCCGGCGAGACTTCGCCGCGCACGCGCACCTGCCGGCGCAGCGACTTCCAATGCAGCGCCAACGCCGCGCGACGGTCGCCGGCGAGCTGCCGTCCCTTGGCGCTGTCCCCGTTGGTGTAAAAAGTGAAGCCGTCCGGCCCATGGCCCTTCAGGAGCACGATGCGCGCGTCGGGCGCGCCGAAGGCGTCGACCGTCGCCAGCGTCATCGCTTCGGGGTCGTTGACCTCGGCCGTCTTGGCTTGCGCGAACCAGTCTTCGAACAGGGCGAAGGGGTCGGCGGCGGCGTCGATTGGCGTCGTTAACGGGTTCAAGACGAAATCCTGCCAGTTTGCCCGGATTGTCGAATGCGGGCTTCGCGATGCGTGCGTTGCGTCTTTATTCGGTCGGCGGCTTGCGCGCCATGCGCCTCCTCGCCGCGTCGGCCGCGATCATGGCCGCCGCGCTTGCGGGCGGTTGTTCCATCAGCATGCCGATCGGCGGCATTTGGAGCGCCTCATCCCCGTCGTCGGACGCCACCGGGGCCATCGGCAAACCGGACAGCCTGTCCCCCACGCTGACCAGCGCCGACGATTCGGAAGTCGCCAAGGCCATCGCCGCCGCGCTCGACCCCGAAGGCCCCGGCGCGCGCGTGACTTGGCGCAGCGTCGCCAGCGGCCATCACGGCGCGATCGTGCCGGTCGCCGACCCGTTCGCCGATGGCGGCAAGACCTGTCGCGCCTTCATCGCGACGCTGGCGACGGGGGGCGGCGGCATCGGCCAGTCCCTGCAAGGCAGCGCCTGCCGCACGGACGGCGGCCCTTGGGCGCTGCAAGCCGTCAAGCCGTTCGCCGGCGGCTGACTCCCTAAGGCGCCGACGCAAGGTCGCCCGCGCGGGCCGGCAAGCGGCTCGCCATTTCATTTCGACGGCGTCGCGCCTAAGTCCGGTCCGGGAAATCCCTGAAACACCGGAGCCATCATGTCCAATCCGTCGAAAATCGGCATCGTCGTGGGCAGCCTGCGCAAGGATTCGATCACGCGTCGCGTCGCGCAGGCGATGGCGAAGCTGTCGCCCGGCGGCGCGATCTGGCGCTTCGTCGAAATCGGCGCGCTGCCGATCTACAACCCGGACCTCGACGAGGCGGGCGTGCCGGCCTGGACCGCGTTCCGCGACGAGGTGAAGGCGCTCGACGGCGTGCTGTTCGCGACGCCCGAATACAATCGCTCGATGCCCGGCGCGCTGAAGAACGCCATCGACGTCGGTTCGCGGCCCTATGGCAAGAGCGCCTGGTCGGGCAAGCCGGCGGGCATCGTCTCGGTGTCGCCAGGCGCGCTCGGCGCCTTCGGCGCCAACCATCATTTGCGGCAATCGCTCGTGTTCCTGAACATGCCGGCGATGGCGCAGCCGGAAGCCTATGTGGGCAATTCGGGCAACATCCTCGGCGCCGACGGCGATTTCGTCGAGGCCTCGCGCGGCTTCTTCAAGGCCTATGTCGAGGCCTTCGAGGCTTGGGTGAAGCGCCACGCGCCGGTGGGGTGACCGGCTCCGATCACCGCATGATCCACGCCCGGATCGGGTTCGACGGCTCGAGCGCGAGCTTGGCCGCCATCAGGCAGGACGCGACGGCGATGGCGGGGCGGACGAACTTCGCCCCGCCGCCGAGCGCGATGCGCGCGCCGATCCGCGCGCCGGCGAATTGCGCCGCGCCCATCGCAAGCCCGGCGACCCAGGCGATGTGGCCGCCAAGCGCGAACACGCACAGCGCGCCGAAGTTGCTCGCGAAGTTACACAATCGGCCCGAGCCGATGCCGCCCATCAGCGCGCGGCCGAGATAGCCGAGGAACAGGATGGCGAAGAACGAACCGGCGCCCGGCCCGAACACGCCGTCGTAAAAGCCGACGAGGCCCGCGCCCGCCACGCCCAGCCGTTCGCGCGCGAGCGAACGCACGTGGTCATGGTGACTCGGCGCCGGACCGAAGACGAAATAGGCCGCCACCGCGACCAGCAGCGCGGGCAGCGCGGCGCGCATCGCGTCCACCGGGGCATAAGGCAGGCAGAGCGCGCCGGCGAGCGCGCCCAGCCCCGAAGCGACGGCGAACGGCGCCGTGCCGGCGAAATCGACCTTGCCGGCGCGCGCGAAGGAATAGCTGGCCGAGCCCGAGCCGAACACGCCGCCGAGCTTGTTGGTCGCCACCGTGGCCACCGGATCGAGCCCGGCGAGCGCCAGCGCCGGCACGGTGATGAGCCCGCCGCCGCCCGCGAAGGCGTCGAGCGTCGCGGCCACGAAGGCTGCGGCCGCCAACGCCGCGATGGCGGCAGGCGAAAGCGCGGTCATCGGTGCTTGAACGCGGGCGCGCGCTTCTCCGCGAACGCGGTCATGCCCTCCCTGCAGTCTTCGAGCGCGAAGGCGGAATGGAACACGCGCCGCTCGAACCGCACGCCCTCGGCGAGCGTGGTCTCGAACGCGCGGCCGACACATTCCTTGATCATCATCGCGACCGGCAGCGACATCGAGGCGATCGTCGCGGCGGTCTTCAGCGCTTCGGCGAGGAGCGCGTCGGCGGGCACGACGCGGGCGACCAGGCCCGCGCGCTCGGCCTCGGCGGCGTCCATCATGCGGCCGGTCAGGCAGAGGTCCATCGCCTTGGCCTTGCCGACCGCGCGCGTCAGCCGTTGCGTGCC
>JAGWKJ010000135.1 GCA_028865375.1 Hyphomicrobiales bacterium
CTCGCTCGTTCCTTCGCCGGTCGGCCGACCGCCGGGCGCGAACGATCTCGACCGGCGCCCCCGCCGTCTGGCTCGTCGAGCGGGACGACGAGACGAGAACCGCCTACCGCAAACCCGCGGGCGTTCGCGCCGCGCGGCGCTTTCGCGCGTCCGCCGGAACGCGCGCCCGGACCGCCGCCGTCTTTGCGGGCGCAGCGAAGCAATCCAGACTCCCGGAGCGGCCCCGTCACATGGCGCGGGGTCACTGGATTGCTTCGTCGCTCCGCTCCTCGCAAAGACGGAGAGGGCGCGGGACGACGGAGAAGCGATGCTCGCAAAGACGGACAGGGCGATGGACCATTCGATGACGGCGAACGCCGGCATCGACGTCGCGCTTTCGTCCTCTCGTCTATTTCGCCGACGCGCGTCACTCCTCCCCTGCGAAGCGGGGGGTGGCGAGCGATAGCCGAGACGGAGGGGGCGAAAACCGCGATCCGCCGCCCCGCCCTTCCCCCCGGCGCGCGACGCCGCTAAACGGCGCCATGCTTTCCATCGACGGCCTCACCTATCGCATCGGCCCCCGCCTGCTGCTCGAAGACGCCACCGTCTTCGTGCCCGCGGGCGCGCGGGTCGGCCTCGTCGGCCGCAACGGCGTGGGCAAGTCGACCCTGTTCCGCCTCATCCGGGGCGAGATCGTCGGCGAATCGGGCGAGGTGTCGTTCGCCCGCGGCGCGCGGCTGGGCGGCGTCGAGCAGGAGGCGCCCGGCGGGCCCACGACCCTGATCGACTTCACGCTGGCCGCCGACCGCGAGCGCGCCGCCCTGCTCGAAGAGGCCGAGACCGCGCGCGACCCCGCGCGCATCGCGGAAGTCCACGCCCGCCTGCTCGACATCGACGCCCATTCGGCGCCGGCGCGCGCGGCGCGCATCCTGGCCGGGCTCGGCTTCGACGAGGCCGCGCAGGCGCGCCCGTTGTCGTCCTATTCCGGCGGCTGGCGGATGCGGGTGGCGCTCGCCGCCGCGCTGTTCGCCGCGCCCGACCTGCTGCTGCTCGACGAGCCGACCAACTATCTCGACCTCGAAGGCGCGCTGTGGCTGGTCGAGCATCTGGCGAGCTATCGGGCCACCGTGGTCGTCATCAGCCACGACCGCGACGTGCTCGACGCCGCCTGCGATTCGATCCTCCACCTCGACCGCGGCAAGCTGACGTTCTGGTCGGGCAATTACTCGGACTTCGAGGAACGCCGGCGCCAGAAGCTCGCGCTCGACGCCAAGCGCGCCAAGGAGGTCGAGGCCAAGCGCAAGCATTTGCAGGCCTTCGTCGACCGCTTCCGCGCCAAGGCCTCCAAGGCGGCGCAGGCGCAGTCGCGCATCAAGATGCTGGCGAAGCTCGAACAGGTCGCCACGGTGGCGGACAACGACGTGGCGCCGTTCGACTTCCCCTCGCCCGAGCGTCCCCTGTCGCCCCCCATCATATCGCTCGACGGCGCGTCGGCGGGCTACGACGGACGCACCGTGCTGTCGGGGCTGTCGCTGTCGCTGGCCGAGGACGACCGCGTCGCGCTGCTGGGCGCCAACGGCAACGGCAAGTCCACCTTCGCCAAGCTGATCGCCGGGCGGCTGGCGCCGCAGGCCGGCCGCATGGTGCGCGCGCCCAAGCTGCGGGTCGGATTCTTCGCCCAGCACCAAGCCGACGACCTCGATTCCGACGGCACGCCGCTCACCCATGTGGCGCGGCTGATGCCCGGCGCGCCGACCGCCAAGGTGCGCGCCAAGGTGGCGCAGTTCGGCTTCCCCGGCGAGCGCGCGCAGACGCGCGTCGCCGAGCTCTCGGGCGGCGAGAAGGCGCGCCTGCTGTTCGGGCTGGCCACATACGACGCGCCGCACCTGCTGATCCTCGACGAGCCGACCAATCACCTCGACATGGACAGCCGCGACGCGCTGGCCGACGCCATCAACGCCTACGAGGGCGCGGTGGTGCTGATCGCCCATGACCGGCGCCTGCTCGAATCCTGCGCCGACCGGCTGTGGCTGGTCGCCGACGGCACGGTGAAGCCGTTCGACGGCGACATGGACGACTACCGCCGGCTGGTGCTCTCGGGCGACGCGGCGCCCTCGGCGCGGGGCGGACGGCGGCGCAAGACGCCGCCGGCGGCCGCCGCCGCGAACGCCGACGAGACGCCCGCGCGGTCCGTGGCGCTGCGCAAGGCGATCGCCGAGGCCGAAGGCCGCATGGCCAGGCTCAACGGGTTGATCGGCCGCGTCGACGCCGCGCTGGCGGTCCCCGGCGCCTTCGCGCGCGACCCGCGCAAGGCGGCCGAGCTCGCCCGCAACCGCGAGGAGCTCGAACGCGCGCTGCGCGGCGCCGAGGAAGCTTGGCTCGACCTCTCCGCCAAGGCCGACGCGTGACGCCGCGCTTCGCGACGGACGGGCGGCGCATGTCGCTCGATCCGCGCGACCCCGCGTTCTACCTCGATCCCTACCCCGCGTTCGCGGCGATGCGCGAGGCGGCGCCGCTCGCCTACTGGGAGGAATTCGGCCATTGGTGCGCGTCCTCGCACGCGCTCGTCCAGGCCCTGCTGCGCGACCGCCGCTTCGGCCGCCAGATCCTGCACGTGGCGACGCGCGAAGAGCTCGGCTGGCCGACGCGACCCGACGGGCTAGCCGCTTTCGACGCGCTGGAGCGCCATTCGCTGCTCGAGCTGGAGCCGCCGGCGCACACACGGCTGCGCGGGCTCGTCAACCGCGCGTTCGTGTCGCGCGAGGTCGAACGGCTGGGCCCCGCCATCGCGGCGCGCGCGCACCGCCTGATCGACGGCTTCGCGGAGCGCGGACGCTGCGACCTCGTGGCCGACTATGCCGCGCCGATCCCCGTGGCGGTGATCGCGGAGCTGATCGGCGCGCCGGAGGAGGCGATCCCCGCGCTGCTCGATTGGTCGCATCGCCTCGTCGAGATGTATCGGCTCGATCCGCCCGCCGACGTCCGGGCCTCGGCCGATTCGGCCGCGCGCGACTTCGCGGACTTCCTGCGCGCGCTCGTCGCCGAGCGCCGCCGCGCGCCGCGCGACGACCTGCTGTCGCGGCTCGTCGAGGCGCGGACCGCGCAGGGCGCGCTGGGCGACGACGAGATCGTCTCGACCGCCGCGCTGCTGCTCAACGCCGGCCACGAGGCGACCGTGCACGCCATCGGCAACGCGTTCGACGCGCTGCTGGAGCATGGCGTCGATCCGCGCGGGCGAGACATCGAGCGGCTGGCGGAGGAAACGCTGCGGTTCGATCCGCCGCTGCACCTGTTCACGCGCTACGCGCTCGAAGACGCCGAAGTCGCGGGCGTGCGCATCGGGCGCGGCGAGCGGGTCGGGCTGTTGCTGGGCGCGGCCAACCGCGATCCCGCCGCGTTCGACGTTCCCGATCGTTTCGATCCCGTCCGCGCGCCCGGTCCGCACGTCGCGTTCGGCGCGGGCATCCATTTCTGCCTCGGCGCGCCGCTGGCGCGGCTCGAACTGCGCGAGGTGCTGGCGCCGCCGTTCGCGCGGCTGCGCAACCTGCGCCGCGACGGCCCCTCGACGATCAAGGACGCCTGGCACTTCCGCGGCCGCGCGGCGCTGCCGGTGACATGGGACGCGTGAGGGCGCGCGCGCTGCGTAAGCGCCCGAACCGCGGCCGTCATTGCGAGCGCAGCGAAGCAATCCAGTCGTCGGCGAAGGCCGTGTCCGTCAGGGAGTCTGGATTGCTTCGTCGCTGACGCTCCTCGCAAAGACGGACAGGGCGCGGGACGACGATGCAGGACGGAGCGCGGTCGAAAGCCGCCGAAACCTGGCGCCCGAACCGCGGCCGTCTTTGCGAGCGCAGCGAAGCAATCCAGCGCCCCGGACATCGCCGCGCCCGCGACCTCACGCCTTGCCGGTCGCGCCGATCTCGCTCGCCCCGCCCATGTATTTGCGCAGGGCCTCGGGCACCTCGACCGATCCGTCCGGCCGCTGGAAATTCTCCAGCACCGCGACGAGCGCCCGGCCGACGGCCACGCCCGAGCCGTTGAGCGTGTGGACGAAGCGGGTCTGCTTGGCGTCCGCCGCCTTGCAGCGCGCGTCCATGCGGCGGGCCTGGAAATCGCCGCAGGTCGAGCACGACGAGATCTCGCGGAAGCGACCTTGGCCGGGTAGCCAGACCTCGATGTCGTAGGTCTTGCGCGACGCGAAGCCCATGTCGCCGGCGCACAGGGCCACGACGCGATAATGCAGGCCGAGCCGCTTCAGCACCTCCTCGGCGCAGGCGGTCATGCGCTCGTGTTCGGCGTCGGATTGCTCGGGCGTCACGATCGAGACCAGCTCGACCTTGTGGAACTGGTGCTGGCGGATCATGCCGCGCGTGTCGCGCCCCGCCGCTCCCGCCTCGGCGCGGAAGCAGGCGGTGCCGGCGGTGAAGCGCAACGGCAGCTTGGCCTCGTCGAGGATCGTCTCGCGCACGAGGTTGGTGAGGGGGACTTCGGCGGTTGGGATGAGCCAGTGTTCGGCGCCGGCGCGAAACTGATCCTCGCGAAATTTCGGCAATTGCGCCGTGCCGAACATCGCCTCGTCGCGCACGAGCAACGGCGGATCGACCTCGACATAGCCGTGCACGTCGACATGCAGGTCGAGCATGAACTGCATCAGCGCGCGCTCCAGCCGCGCCAGCGGACCCTTGAGTGCGACGAAGCGCGCGCCCGACATTTTCTGCGCCGCCTCGAAATCCATCAGGCCGAGCGCCTCGCCGATCTCGAAATGCTCGCGGGGGCGGAACCCCTCGGGAAAGGCCGGCGGCGCGCCATGGCGACGGATCTCGACGTTGTGCGTCTCGTCGGGCCCGTCGGGCACGTCGTCCTTGGGATGGTTGGGGATCTCGGCCAGCGCCTTGTCGAGCGCCTGCTGGGCGGCGCGCTCTTCGGCCTCCGCGATCGCCTGGCCCTCTTTCAGCGCCGCGACTTCGGCCTTCAGCGCGTCGGCGCGCGCGGCATCCTTGGCCGCCATCGCCTGGCCGATTTCCTTCGAGGCCGCGTTGCGCCGTGCCTGCCCCGCCTGCGCCTTGCCGATGGCCGCGCGGCGCGCGTCGTCGAGCGCGATCAGCGACTGCGCCAGGGGTTCGAGCCCGCGCCGCTTGCGGCCGGCGTCGAAAGCGTCGGGCTGTTCGCGAATCCATTTGATGTCGAGCATGGCGCGGTTCCGTCGGTCGCGGCGGGATTAACGGAGAGCGCGCCGGCGCGCCAGTGGCGGGCCGTCTCGGCCGGTCCCTCGCCCGCGCCTGCGCCGTCTTTGCGAGGAGCGGAGCGACGAAGCAATCCAGACCGGCCCTTGGGCCGGTCCGCCCACGGCGGCTGGATTGCTTCGCTTCGCTCGCAAAGACGGCTCGGTTAGAACGCCTTGACGGACAGGGTGCCGACGCGCGCCCCGCCCGGCTTAATCCGCCGTTAACCATGCCGACCTAACGCTCGGGCCGTCACATCGACCGGGGCGACGGCCATTTCGCGCGCGATCACAGGCAGGGCTTCGATGCGCGGCGCGGTCGCGTTGGCTGCGCTGTGCTTCGCGTTCGGCGTCGCGCGGCCCCAGAGCGCGCCCCCGCTCCTGCGCGGCGCGGCGACCGATGCGACGGCGCCGGCGGACGCGGCCGCCGATCCAACGCAAGACCCGACGCAAGCCCCGATTCAAGACCCGACGCTCGATCCCTCGGTCACGGGCGACCAGCCAGGCGATCCGCCGCCCTTGCCCCCGCTCGCGCCCTATCGCGGCGCGAAGCTGCCGGCCTCGACCGAGCCGCCGCCCCCCCCGACGGTCGCCGCTATCCCGGCGCCCCCGCCGGCCCGCCGCGCCAAGCCCGACGACGACCCGTTCGCGCCGCTCGGCGTCGACGCCGCCGGCGTGCTGTTGCATCCCTCGATATCGCTGTCGGGCGGCTACGACGACAACCCCGGCGAGGTCTCGCCCGGGAAGGGCTCGGCGTTCCTGCGCGGCGAGATCGGGCTCGACGCCAATTCGGATTGGGCGCGCCACGCCTTCGAGGCCAAGCTGCGCGCCGGCTACACGGACTATCCGTCGCTGCCGGGCCAGAGCGCGCCCGACGCCTCGGGCGACGCCAAGCTCCGGCTCGACGCGACGCGCGACCTCTCGCTCGACGGCGAGTTGCGCTTCACCGTCGAGACGCAATCGCCGCAATCGCCGACGGTCTCGACCGGCGGAACGGTGGCGGGAACCGGCCGGCCGGCCGTCTACACGCAGGGGCTGACGCTCGGCGGTACGCAGAAATTCGGCGCGCTGGCGCTGGGCCTGCACGGCACGCTCGACCGCACCGAATATGCCGACGAGCGCCTCGCCGACGGCACGAGCCTCGCGCTGTCGAAGGACGATTACACGCAATACGGGCTGGTCGGCCGGATCGACTGGGCGAGCGGCGCCGTCGTGTCGCCCTATGCCGAGATCGAGGGCGACCTGCGCCGCCACGATTCCGCGCTCGACGTCGACGGTTACGCGCGCAACTCGTCGGGGCTGCGCGGCGCGCTCGGCGCCGATCTCGCGCTCGACGGCGACCTCACCGGCCATGCCGCATTCGGCTACGGCCTGCGCCGTTACGCC
>JAGWKJ010000136.1 GCA_028865375.1 Hyphomicrobiales bacterium
GGGCGACGGCGCGCCGCCGTTCCGGCGCCTGCTCAGGATCCACGGCCCGTCCTATTATTATGGCTTCGGCCATGACGCGTTCGACCGGCTGAGCAAGATCGGCATCGCGGGCGGCGAGCAGAGCCAGGAGTTCCGCGACGGCCCCGACATTCGCCGAAGCGACTGGATTTGTACATTTGCCGACCGGCCGCTGACGCCCGTTGGGACGGCGCAGACGCCGAGCGTGTGTCCTGACAATTTCGGTCGACTGGAAGCGGTGAAGTCATCGCCGGCCGGGCTCTCTGGCGTAATCCGTCGAAGGTTGTGGAAAGCCCTGTCCGGTCATCGTGACTTCCGTTGTGCGTCGATGGATATTGACCCGATGCGCTGCGCGTCGCGGCCATGCGGAGGCGAAACCGATCCATGACCGGCGCGGCGACGATCGGTGAAAGAGCGCGCGGCGCAGTCGCGTGGTGGTTGGATCGTTGGAACGACCTGCTGCCTGCAAGAATTGCCGAATGGTTGTCGGGCGCGGGCGTCGCGACGGTTCACATTCGGTTCGACGGTGAGGTCGCAAGCCTCGAATATCGCAAAGGCCGGCGAGCCGTCGTCTCCGCGCCGGTCGTCGACGGCGACGTGGAAACGGCGTTCGCCTCTTTGCCGGCGGTCACGAGACGCTCGCCCTTCATCGTCGACATTCCGTCGGGGAGCGTCTTTGTCCGAAGCTTTTCGGCGCCGAGAGCGGCCGCCCGGACGCTTCCGAAGATCGCGGCGTTCGAGATCGAGCGCAATACGCCGTTCGAACTGAAGGACGTTCTGCACGGCTACGTCGCGGCGCCGACCGACGGTGGCCGGCGCTTGGCGGTTCGCCAGGCGATCATGCGGCGCGATCTGGCGAACTCCCTGTGCGCGCGGATCGGGCGGACGCCGGACGACGTTGCGGCGCTCGAGTGCGCGGCGGGCAGTCCGGCCGATCGTCCGATCTATTTGGGCGGAGCGGTCGCCGCGCGTGGGTCCATGTCATGGCGTCCGTTCATGGCGCTGTCGATTTGGGCGGTCCTGATGACCGCGATCGGGTTGTTCGCGGTTCACCGCCGCCAACTCGAAGCGATAGCGACCCTCGATTCTCGGATCGCCCGGGCGACGGCAAAGGTCCACGCGCGCCTAAAAGAGGTCGACGCCGCTCGTCGTTCGGCGGCGAGGGACATTTCCGCCGTCCGTGCGAAGCTCGACGCCCCTCGGGTGCTCGACCTGCTGAACGAAGCGACCCGTGTCATCCCCAACGGCGCTTGGCTCGCCGAGTTCCGGTATGGCAAGGCGAGCGACGGTGCGCATTTCGTCGCGTTCACGGGCCATGCCGATCACGCGACCAGGCTCGTGACGCAGGTCGACGGCTCGAAGCTTTACGGTGACGCGACGTTGACGGACCCGATCACCCCGGATCCGGTCTTCAAGGCCGAACGGTTCACCCTGCGCGCAGCGGTCCGTTCGGCGGCGCCTTCGACCCCGTCGGGCGGTTGACTTGCGTGCCGGCGGCGCTTGGGTGCGTTTCGCGTTCGTCGCGATGCACGTGGTCGCGGCGCTCGCGATCTATCGACTGGCGATCGCGCCGCTCGCGCAGAGTTTTTCCGACGCAGACGCGGCCATCGCGGAGAAATACCGATTGCTGGCACGAGTGCAGTCGGCATCGAGGATCGAGGCGCCGCGCGCAGGCTCGGTCTTGGGCGCCGCCGCGTATTTTCCCGGGGCGGACGAAGGCGCGGCGACCGCGGCGTTGCAGGAAAGCCTGAAGTCGATCGCGGACGGCGCGAAGGCGCGATTCGTGTCGGTCGGCGCGTTGCCGGATCAGGCCCGCGGGTCCGCAATGTTCGTCGGTGCGCGCATCGAAGTCCGCGGTTCCCTCGAGTCGATCGTCAAAATGGCGCACGCCATCGAAAACGGCCGACGGTTGGCGTTCGTCGACGGCGCGATCATTCGCTCCGATCCGGCGCCGCCGGCACCCGGCGCCGACGCCCGCCCGACATTGACGACCCAATTCGACGTGTATGGCGCGACGATCATCGCGGCCAAGAAATGACTTGGCGCGCGTCTCCGTTCCATCGCGGCCTGTCGGCGCTCTCCTTGGCGGCGGCCCTCGCAGCGAGCGCGTTTGCGTTCGTCGAGGTGACGGCCGGCGGCGCCCGCGCACCCGCCCGACGCGCGCCGGCGAGAATAGTCCAGTCGCCGACCCTTCCGAAGGTCGCCGGAATTCCCGAAGCGGCCTATGCCTTGTCGATCGAAAAGCCGCTGTTCGATCGGACGCGACGGCCGTGGTCCGCTTCGGCGTCCAAGGCGGATCACGCGAAGGTCGTGGCCGCGCCCGTTCGCGGCGACGCGCAATTGCAAGCGGAATTCAAGGTGCTCGGCACGATCGTGGGCCCGAGCCTGCGAGAGGCTCTCCTGTCGTCAAAGGCGGCGCCGGACGGGGTCTGGGTGCGCGAAGGCGAAGTCTTCTCCGGTTGGACGGTCGCTCATGTCGACCAAAGCGGCATCACCGCATCGGCCGCTGGGGATATCTTTCGCAAAGATGTGGATTCCGCGTCCGGCGTCGATCCCGCCCGTTGACCGGCGTTTGTGCGGTCCGCATCGTGGCAGTCCATTCTTGATGGAATTGCGTCTTTGTTTCGTTCATCGGTTATTGTCGTGATCGCGTGCTGCTTGTCGGCGTGCCAATCCATCGGCTATTACGACCCAAGTCCGGAATGGCGTGACACGACCGCCTTGGCCGACGCGCGCACCGGCCACGCGATGTCTGGTGCCCTGACTTCACCTAACGTCGCCCCCGACCGCCCGACCTTGGAACACATCGGGACCGGAAGCCTCGTCGGAATCCCCGACGCCGCGGGCGCGTCCCGCGTTCCGGCCACCGGCGGAATCACGGTCAATTTGAACGACGTATCCGTCGAGCACGCTGCCAAGGTCGTGCTCGGGGACATACTCAAGCGAAACTACCTGGTCGATCCCAAGGTGTCGGGCAAAGTGACCCTGAACCTGACCACGCCGATCGCGAGGCGCGATCTGCCCGCCGCGTTCGATTCCGCGTTGTCGATGATCGGCGCCGCCGTCGTCGACGGAGGGGCCTTGCTCAAGGTCGTTCCGGTCGACGCCGCGAAGCGTTCGGGAACCGGAATCGAAGCCATCGGCGACGCGACCATCGGTTCGGGCGCCGTCATTGTGCCGTTGCGTTTCGTCGCCGCGACCGAACTGAAACGCCTCTTGGAGCCGCTTGCGCCGAACGGCGGGGTCGCCGTCGCCGACAACGTTCGCAACGCGCTGGCGCTCGTCGGGACTCCCGACGAAATCGCGAACATGCGCAGGGCGATCGCGGTCTTCGACGTCGACGTGATGCGCGGCATGTCGTTCGCGCAGGTTCCGGTGCGCTCCGCCGACCCCGACGCGATCGCGTCGCAGGCTCGCGCGGTGCTCGGCACGGAGAAGGGCGGCCCGGCGGCCGGGATGGTCAAGCTGTTGCCCAACAAGTCGTTGAAGTCGATCGTCGTCATATCGCCGCAGCCGGCGTATCTTCGCCGGGCCGAACGCCTGATCCGCAACCTTGACGCCGGCGGCGTCGGCCCGGAGCGGCAAGCGTTCTCATATGCCGTGCAGAATCGACCCGCCAAGGAGCTCATACAAATCGTATCGGGGATCTTCGGGGCGCCGACGGGTTCCGGCGCGGCCGCTTCTCAAGCCGTGGCGCCGAGCGAGAAGCCGGCCGTCATGACGAGCCAAGGCTCGCCCGCAGCGACGCCGTTCGGCGCGGTGGGCGTCAATGCCGGCTTGCCGCCCGCCGCCGGTCAAGCGCCTTCCGCCGCGCCGTCGACCGGCGATTCCTCCATTGCGTTTTCCGAGGACGACGCGAACAACGCGATCATCGTCTATTCGACCGCCACCGAATTCCGGCGCGTCGAACAGGCGTTGCGCAAGCTCGACGTCGCGCCGAAGCAGGTCCTGATCGAGGCGACGATCGCGGAAGTGTCGCTCAACGACCAATTGAAGTTCGGCGTCCGCTGGTTCCTCCAAAACAACCAAGGCACGCATTCCGCCACCTTCTCCGAAGACGCGGCGGGTGCGGTGTCGTCCGTCTTCCCGGGGTTTTCCTACGCGCTCAAATTCGCGAACGCCCAAGCCACGCTGAACGCCTTGAGCGCGGTGACCAAGGTCAGCGTGATCTCGTCGCCGTCGCTCATGGTGATCGACAACAAGACCGCGCGGCTCCAAGTCGGCGACCAAGTGCCGATCGTTACGCAGTCCGCCGTGTCGACGGGAGTCGTCGGCGCGCCGATCGTCAACTCCGTCACCTACAAGGACACGGGCGTGATCCTTTCGATAACGCCGAGGATCAACGACAACGGGCGCGTCCTGCTCGACATCGACCAAGAGGTGTCCGACGTCGCCACGACGACGACCTCGGGAATCGATTCGCCGACCATCCAGCAGCGGCGCATCAAGACCTCCGTGCTGCTGAGCGACTCGCAAGCCCTGACGCTCGGAGGCCTCATCAAGTCGTCGACGAACAGGACGTCGAACAAGGTGCCGATCCTCGGCGACATTCCGATCCTCGGCAACGCCTTCAAGTCGAAGAACGACGTGAGGGGTAAGACGGAACTCATCATCGTCATCACGCCGCACATAATCCGCAACCCGGCCGACGCGCGCGCCGCCACGGCCGAGTACAGGAACCAGATGCGCATGCGGTTCCCGCGCGTGGCTTTCCGCCCCGCCGTCGCGGACGTCGCCAATCGGATGCTTCAATAGACGCGGCGACGGATCAGCAAGGCGGAGATGGCGAAGGGAGCCGGTTCGCGGCCCCGTCGCCGTTTCCGTCGACGGAGGCGGCGCCGCGCCATTCAACCGTCCTCGCCCCGTCGGACCCATGCCGGGCGGCGGTCGTGCGCACGATCGCCGTAAGAGACGCGGCGGAACCGGCGCCGCCGAACGCCGTCGCGCGGATGCGGTAGACTCCGGACCGTCCCGAACGAACCGGGATGTCGCTCTCTTTTGCCGCGTCCGTCCCCGCCGCGGGCAGAAGGGCGCGCAACGCGCGCGGCGCCAGCGCGGGATCGACGCCCGCGTCGGCCGTGTCGACCGTGACCAAGCGCAACAGACGCCCGAGCAGCGGTCGATCCATCCCCCTAATTTCGCCGAGCTCGTAGACGGATTGGAAAAGCGCGTGTTTGACGCCGTCAGGATCCGTCGCCGAAGACGTGGACAACGTGCGGAATTCGACGATCGCCGTCGATAGGCGAAGCGCCTTCGGCGCATCGACGCCAAGTCGTTCGAGCAGGTATTGGAGCGACGACCTCGATGCGGCGTTCAGGTCGAGCTTTCCAGCTTCGTCCTCGATCGAAATCGAGACCGGCTCGCCGCCGGGAAGCGAGCACGAGATAGGGGTGCCCGAGAGCGTCGCGTCCGACGGCGCCCATCCGGAACGGAACGCGGCGACCACGACGTCGATGGCCGAGCGCGCCGCGAACTCCGCCTGCGTCCCGTTCCTTTCGTTGGCGGCCGCGAACGCGTCGTCGCGGGTCCGGGCCACGACCGCAAGCGTGAGCATCGCCAAGAGTCCGACGGTCCAGATCACCACGGGGAGCACGTAGCCATCGTCGGCCGCCGGCCGCGGGTCGTCGGTCGGCGACGCCGTCCCGGGCTTCCCGATCAGGCCCATCGCGCGGCGACCCAAGTCAACCAGATCGCCGGAGCGAAATAGGCGCCGAAAGGGATCTTCATGGAAGGCGAGAGGCGGGCGGGACGAAACCTCGCGCATGCGAGAGCGACGAAGATCGCCGACACGGCGGCGACCTCCACCGCCATCAGCGCCGAAAACGGATCGAGCCAAGCGCCAGCCACGGCCGCCAGCTTTACATCGCCAAGTCCCAAACCTTCACGGCCCCGGGCTTTTCGATAACCGACCCGCACGACCAGTGCGGTCAAGGCCGCACACGAGGCGCGTGCGACGGCGAACATCGCGGCGGACGCGGCGCTCGACCCTGGAACGTGGGCCGTCGCCGCGGCGACGCCCGCCAGCACGCCGGCCGCATTCAGCGCATCGGGTATGCGAAAGCGGCTCACGTCAAAAACGGTCACGGCCGCTGCGAACGCGCCGAGCGCCACGCATTCGAAAGCCGGAACGGGAGGCAAGAACCCGAACGCCGAAATCGTCGCGATCGTCGCGATCGCTCCGACGAGCGGCGTTCGAGCATCCGTGACGCGGATGTTCGGGCGTTTGGCGCGGACGCGGGCGTTGAAACGCATCGCGTCAATTGATAGCATCGGCCGCTTGGGACCTCCAGCGCGAGGCGGTTTTGCCCGCGTCCACGTTTCGATGCCCGATTTTGCAGTGATCCATTCATGTCCGAGAATCGATTTTCCAGTGCGATCCGTCGCGGCGCCATGACGGACGACGGTTACACGTTGATCGAGATGCTGGTGGTCGTCGCCATCATCGCGTTGCTCGTGGGGTTGATCGGACCTCGCGTCCTCTCGTATCTCGGCGAATCGAAGATCAAGGCGGCGACCATCCAGATC
>JAGWKJ010000137.1 GCA_028865375.1 Hyphomicrobiales bacterium
AGCGGCAGCGCTCCGAACACGGCGGCGAGCGTCGTCATCAGGATGGGACGGAAGCGCTCGACCGCCGCCTCGTGGATGGCCGCCAGCGGCGCCGCGCCGGCGCGCTCGGCGACGATGGCGAAATCGACCAGCATGATTCCGTTCTTCTTCACGATCCCGATCAGCAGGATGATGCCGATCGCCGCGATCACGTTCAAGTCCATGCCGGCCAGCCGCAGCGCGACCAGGGCGCCGAGCCCGGCGGAGGGCAGCGTCGAGATGATCGTCACCGGATGGATCAGGCTTTCGTAGAGGATGCCCAGGATGATGTAGACCGACAGCAGCGCCACCACCACCAGCGCGCCGAAGCCGCCGGACACGTCGTTGGCGAGCTTGGCGTCGCCCGCGAAATCGGCGTGGACGCCCGGCGGCAAGTGCAGGCCCGCGACCGCCGCGCGGATCGCCGCCTCCGCGTCGCCCGCCAGAACGTTGGGCTTCAAGTTGTAGCTGATCGTGATCGCCGGAAAACCGCCCTGGTGGTTGACGGCGAGCGGGGCGAGGCCGCGGTCGAGGTGCGCGAACGCGGAGAAGGGCACCTGTACGCCGCCGGCGCCGGTCGCGTAGAGGTTCAACGCCTGCGCGGGATCCTTGGCGTCGGCGCCGGCGATCTCGAACACCACGTGATATTGGTTGCGCGCGCCGAAGATCGTCGCCGCCTGGCGCTGGGCGAAGGAATCCGTCAGCGCCTGGTCGATCGCTTGGAACGTCACGCCCAGCGACGCCGCCCGAGCGCGGTCGACCACGATGTCGCCTTGCAGGCCGCCTTGGTCGCGGTCGGTGTTGACGTCGGCGATCCCGGGCAGCGCCTTCAAGGCCGCCTTGGCCGAATTGGCAGCGCTCTCCAGCTCGTCGAAGTCCGAATCCCACAGCGTGAACTGGAACTGCGCGTTGCTCTGCCGGCCGCCGGCCCGGATGTCGGAGATCGGGTTGAGAAAGGCGCGGATCGCGACCAGCCCTGCCAGCTTTTTGCGCAGGCGCGCGATGACGGAGAGCACCGGCGGGCGGACGCTTTCGGGCTTCAGCGACACGAACAACCGGCCCTGGTTGGCCGCGTTGAACCCCGCGCCGAGGAAGGACGCGACGCCGCTCACCGCCGGATCGGCCTGCACGATCTTGGCGACCTGCGCCTGCAAGCGCACCATCTTGGGGAACGAAACGTCGGGCGCGGCCTGCGTGAAGCCGATCATCGCGCCGGTGTCGTCCTGCGGGAACAGGCCCTTGGGCGCGAGGCCGAACATCCGGCCGGTGAGCAGGACGATGCCCACCGTGATCGCCAGCATCAGCCAGGAATGGCGCAGCGTGACGGCGAGCGAACGCCCGTAGAGGCCGCGAAGCGCCGCGAACGCGCCTTCGAGCGCGCGGCCGAACGGCCCTTCGCGCGCGGCCGGCGGCGACAGCCAGCGCCCGCACATCATCGGCGTCACCGACAGCGACACGAACGTGGAGGCGACGATGGCGAACACCATCGTCAGCGAGAACTCGCGGAACAGCAGGCCGCCCGCGCCGCCGAGGAAGATCAGCGGCGAGAACGCCGCCAGCAGCGACAGGCTGATCGAGAACACGGTGAAGCCGATCTCGCGCGCGCCCGCCAGCGTCGCCTGCAGGCGGCCTTCGCCGGCCTCGACGTGCCGCGTGACGTTCTCGATCATCACGATCGCGTCGTCCACGACGAAGCCGACGCTGACCGTGATCGCCATCAGCGACAGGTTGTCGAGCGTGAAGCCCGCCGCCCACATGCCCGCCGTGGCGCCCGCCAGCGCGAGCGGCACCGTGACGCCCGCCGCCAGCGTCGGCGCGGCGCGGCGCAGGAAGACGAACACGACGCACATCACCAGCGCCACCGAGATCGCCAGAGTGGTCTCGATGTCGCGCACCGAGGCGCGGATCGTCGTGGTGCGGTCGATCATGGTGGAGACGTCGATGCCCGCCGGCACCAGCCTCAGCAGCGCCGGCAGCGCCGCCTGCACGCCGTCGACCGTCTGGATGACGTTGGCGTCCGGCTGCTTGATGATCTGCAGCAGCACCGCGGGCTGGCCGTTGAACGAGCCGCCCGCCCGCGTGTTGAGCACGCCCTCGTCGACGGTGGCGACGTCTCCCAACCGGATCGCCGCGCCGCCCTTCTGGGCGACCACCAGACCGGCGTAATCCTGCGGCTTGCGGATCTGGTCGCTGACCGAGAGCGTCTCGACGACCGAGGCGCCGTCGAACGCGCCGACCGGGCTGGCGGCGTCGGCGGCGATCACGGACTTCGCCACGTCGTCGATGCCCAGCCCCATCGCAGCGATCCGCTTGAGGTCGACGCGCACGCGCACCGCGGGCTGCTCGGCGCCGGCCACGGTGACCTGCGCCACGCCCGGCGCCTGCGCGATGCGCTGGGCGAGCACGCTGTCGGCGGCGTCGAACACGGCCGAGATCGGCAGGGTCCTGGAGGTCAGCGCCAGCACCAGCACGGGGAAGGCGTTGGGGTTGGCCTTGAACACGCGCGGCAGGCCCGGCATGTCCGAGGGCAGGTCGGTCGCCGCGGCGTTGAGCGCCGCCTGCACGTCTCGCGCCGCCGCGTCGACGTTGCGCGACATGTCGAATTGCATGACGATGCGCGTATTGCCGAGCGAGCTGACCGAGGTGATCTCGTTGACGCCCGCGATCGCGCCGAGCCGCCGCTCCAGCGGCGCGGCGACGCTCGCCGCCATCGTCTTGGGGTCGGCGCCGGGCCGCGAGGCGGCGACGAAGACGACCGGGAAGGTGACGTTGGGCAGGCTGGCGACCGGGAGCAGCGCGTAGGCCGCGGCGCCGGCGAGGAACAGCCCGACCGCGATCAGCGTCGTCGCCACCGGCCGGAGCACGAAGGCGCGCGAGAAGTTCACGCCGACCTCCCCGCCGCGTCGAGCTCGGCCCGCCGCGCCGCCGCGCCAGGCGCGATGCGCCGCGCCAGCGCCTCGAGCGCCAGATGCACGACCGGCGTCGTGTAGAGCGTGAGCAGCTGGCTCACCAGCAGGCCGCCGACGATGGCGACGCCGAGCGGCCGGCGCAGCTCGGAGCCCGCGCCCGACGCCAGCATCAGCGGCAGCGCGCCGAACAGCGCGGCGAGCGTGGTCATCATGATCGGCCGGAAGCGCAGCCGACAGGCTTCGAGGATCGCGGCCTCGGGCGTCGCGCCGCCGCGCTCGGCGTGGTTGGCGAAGTCGATCATCATGATCGCGTTCTTCTTCACGATGCCCATCAGGAGCACGATGCCGATGATGGCGACCACCGACACGTCGTCGCCCGCGAACCTGAGCGCGACCAGCGCCCCCACGCCCGCCGAGGGCAGCGTCGACAGGATCGTGAGCGGATGGACGAAGCTCTCGTAGAGCACGCCGAGCACGAGATAGATGACGATGGCGGCGGCCAGGATCAGCGCCGGCTCGCCGGCGAGCGCGCTCGTGAACTCGGCCGCGTCGGCGCCGAACGCGCCGGTCACCGTATCCGGCACGCCGAGCCGGGCCCGCGCGGCCGCGATCGCGTCGACCGCCTCGCCGAGCGAGACGCCCGGCGCGAGGTCGAAGCTCATCACGTAAGCGGGGAACTGCTGGAGATGGGCGACCGCCAGCGGCGCGGTCGTGCGCGTCACGTTGGCCACGCTCGACAGCGGCACCTGCGCGCTCGCGGTCCCGGTGACGCGGAACGCGTCGAGCGCGGAAGCGTCCCGCCGCCAGCGCGGCGCGGCCTCCAGGATCACGCGATATTGGTTCGACTGCGCGTAGATCGTCGAGACCTGCCGCTGGCCGTAGGCGTCGTAGAGCGAATCGTCGAGCGCCTGCGCGGTGACGCCCAGCGCGCCGGCGCGCGCGCGGTCGAGGTCGACGAAGGCGCGAAACCCGCCGTCCTGCGTCTCGGCGGCCACCTGCGCGAATCGCGGATCGGCCCGCAGCGCGGCGAGCAGCTTGCCGCCCCAGAGGCGGGTCTGCCCGTCGTCGGGGCCGACGAGCGAATATTGATATTGCGAGCGGCTGGCCGTGGTGGCGATCTGCACGTCCTGCACGGGTTCGACGTAGACGGCCGCGCCGGGCACGCGCGCGCCGGCCGCGCGCAGCCGCGCCGCCACCGTCGCCGCGTCGTCGGCGCGGTCCGCGTAGTCCTTCAGCACGACCGACATGTGGGCGAGGTTCGAGGTGGCGTTGAGGTCGCCGACGCCCACCACCGAGGCGACGTGCGCGACGGCGGGGTCGGCGAGGAATGCGCGCGTCACCGCGTCCTGCAGGCGCACGACCTCGGCGAACGAGGATTGCGGCGCGGCCTCCACCGTCACCGAGACGAGGCCGGTGTCCTGCGAGGGCAGGAAGCCCTTGGGCGATTGCGCGTAGAGCAGGATCGTGAGGCCGAGCGCGACGAAGGTCGCCAGCAGCGTCGCGCCGCGGTTGGCCATCGCCCAGCGCAGCGTCGTCGCGTAGAGGCGCGCCATCGCCTCGATGGGCGCCTCGGCGATCCGCGCCAGCGGCCCCTCGCCGCCGGGCGCCGTCCTGCGCAGCAGCGCGGCGCACAGCATCGGGGCCAGCGTGAGCGATACGGCTGCCGAGACGCAAACCGCGAAAGTCAGCGTCAGCGCGAATTCGCGGAACATGCGGCCCACCAGGCCCGACATGAACAGCAGCGGGATGAACACCGCCACCAGCGACAGCGTCAGCGAGATCACCGTGAAGCCGATCTCGCCCGCGCCCTCCAGCGCCGCCTCCAGCGGCCCCTTGCCCTCCTCCATCTTGCGCACGACGTTCTCGATCATCACGATCGCGTCGTCGACGACGAAGCCGGTGCCCACCGTGAGCGCCATCAGCGAGAGGTTGTCGAGCCCGAAGCCCGCCGCCCACATCGCCGCGAACGTCGCCACCAGCGACAGCGGCAGCGTGATGGCGGCGATCGCGGTGGCGCGCAGCGTGCGCAGGAACAGCAGCACGACCAGCACCACGAGCATGGCGGCGGTCGCCAGCGTCGTCTCGACGTCGCGGATCGAGGCGCGGATCGTGACCGTGCGGTCCTGCACGACCTCGAGCTTCACGCCCGCGGGCAGCGCGCGCACGAGGTCGGCCGCCTCGGCCTTCGCGCGGTCGACGGTGGCCACGACGTTGGCGCCGGGTTGGCGACGCACGTCGACGATCACCGCCGGCTTGCCGTCGAGCCAGCCGCCGACGCGCTCGTCCTCCAGCCCGTCGACCACCTGCGCCACGTCGCCCAGCGTCGTGGGCGCGCCGTTCTTGAACGCGACGACGATCTTTTCATATTCGGCCGCCGAGGCGATCTGGTCGTTGGCGGCGATCGCGTAGGCCTGCCGCGCGCCGTCGATGGCGCCCTTCGATCCGGCGACGTTGGCCGCCTGGATCGTCGCGCGCAGGCTTTCGAGGCCGAGCCCCAGCGAGGCCAGCTTGCCGAGGTCGGCCTCGATGCGCACCGCGGGCTTCACGCCGCCCTCGATCTCCGCCCCGCCGACGCCCGAGACCTGCGACAGGCGCGGCGCGATCAGCGTGTCGGCGACGTCGGAGAGCTGGCGCAGCGAGGCGGTGTCCGACGTCAGCGCGAAGGTGAGGATCGGCGCGTCGGCCGGGTTCACCTTGGCGTAGGTCGGCGGGTAGGGCAGCGTCCGGGGCAGCGTCGCCGCCGATGCGTTGATCGCCGCCTGCACGTCCTGTGCCGCGTCGTCGATGTTGCGCGAGAGGTCGAACTGCAGCGTGACCTTGCTCAGCCCGTAGCTGCTGACCGAGGACATCGCGGTGAGCGACGGGATCTGTCCGAAGTTGCGTTCGAGCGGCGCGGTGACGAGCGACACCATCGTGTCCGGATTGGCGCCGGGATATTGCGTCGTCACCACGATGGTCGGGAAATCGACCTGCGGCAGCGAGGACACCGGCAGTCCGCGATAACCGAGCACGCCGATCATCAGCAGCGCGATCGCCAGCAGCGAGGTGGCGATCGGCCTCAGGATGAAGGGCCGGGAGACGCTCATTGGGCCACGGCGGCCGCGTCCCGCGCCTTGCCGCGCTTGGCGCCGCCGGCCTTGCCGCCGCCCGCCGCGGGCTTGCCCGCGCCGCTTCCCGCGTCCGCCGCGGGCGGTCCGGGCAATGCGATCTTCGCCCCGTCCGTGAGCTGCGCGAAGCCGGTGGTGACGACCTTGACCGGCGGCGTCAGGCCCGTGCCGATCACGGCGGTCATGTCGTCCTGCTGCACGACGGTGACCGGCGTCAGCTTGGCGGCGTCGCCGGCCACCGCGTAGACGAACGCGCCGTCGGGCCCGCGCTGCACCGCCGACACCGGAACGGACACGACGTGCTTGAGCGTGCGCACGACGACGCGCACCTCGACGTATTGCCCCGGCCAGAGCTTCAAACCGGCGTTGGGGAATTCAGCGCGCATCTTCACGGTGCCGGTGGTCGGATCGACCGCGTTGTCGATCGTCGTCAGCCGGCCGGAATCGACCGTCGTCGTGCCGTCGACGCCCAGCGCCGCGACCGGCACGTCGCCCGCCGCCATCGCG
>JAGWKJ010000138.1 GCA_028865375.1 Hyphomicrobiales bacterium
GTGGCGGATGAAGATCGGATTGCCGCGCCACTTCACGGTGACGACCTGGCCGACCGCGATCGGCGCGAGATCGACGGAGATCGGCGCGCCGGCCGCCTCCGCGGAGGCGTCGATGCTCATCTGGTCGATCAGCGGCCAGGCGACCGAGCCGACTCCGACGGCGGCCATCGCGCCCGTGGCGAGGTAGAGGAAGTCGCGGCGCGTGGGCGCCGAATCCTGAGGCGAAGTGGCGGCGGTCGACAAGACTTCGTTCCCCCGTTGGCGTCCGCCGCCGATTGCGACGGACGGCGGAATCTATGCCCGGGCGCGCCGTCGCCGCAATGCGACCCGACGCCACCCGATGCGCGGCTCTGTGGCAAAACGGAAACGCATTGTCCATAGCGCGCCGCGATTCGGCCAAAATGTCGCGGACGACCCGCGCACGGCCGGTCCGCGCTCGATGGCCGCGGCGGGACGTGGCGGCCGGGTCATCTGGATCGTCGCTGCGGACAAGATGACCCGCGCGCGGCGCGGTGCTACGCGGCGGCGGTGCTTCGACTCGCCCTCTACCAGCCCGACATCCCGCAGAACGCCGGCGCCATGCTGCGCGCCTGCGCGTGCCTCGGCGTGACGGCGGCTATCGTGGAACCCGCGGGCTTTCCCGTCACCGACCGCCATTTCCGGCGCGCGGGCATGGTTTATCTCGACCACGTCGCCATCGAGCGGCACGTTTCGTTCGCGGCCTTCGAGGATTGGCGACGCGGCGCGGGCGCGCGCCTCGTGCTGCTGACGACGTCGGGCGAGACGGCGCATCACGCCTTCGATTTCCGCGACGACGACGTCATCATGGTCGGGCGCGAATCGGCCGGCGCGCCGGTCGACGTCCACGCGGCGGCCGACGCGCGCCTGCGCATCCCGATCCGGCCGGGGATGCGTTCTCTCAACGTCGCCCAAGCCGCCGCGATGGCGCTCGATTCCGCGCTGACCCGCCTCGGAGGATTCCCCCCGTGAACGCGACGCTCGACGCCCGCAAGGCCGCCACCGCCGCCTGGTTCGCCTCCCTGCGCGACCGGCTGGTCGCCGCGCTGGAGCGGCTAGAAGACGAAGCGCCGCCGCCGCCCGAGGCGCCCGACGCCGAGCCGGGGCGCTTCGAGCTCGCGCCGTGGAACCGCACCGGCGCCGACGGCTCGCCCGGCGGCGGCGGCACGATGGGCCTGTTGCGCGGCCGCGCCTTCGAAAAGGCGGGCGTCCACGTCTCGGTCGTGCATGGCAGGTTTTCCGAGGAATTCGCCAAGCGGATGCCCGGCGCCGAGGCCGACCCGATCTTTTGGGCCGCCGGAATTTCGGTGATCTGCCATCCGTGGAACCCGCATGCGCCGACCGCCCACATGAACACGCGCTTCGTTTCCACGTCGAAGACGTGGTTCGGCGGCGGCGGCGACCTCACGCCGCTATTGACCGACCGGCGACGCCAAGACGACCCCGACGCGCGCGCGTTCCACGCCGCCTACGAAGCCTGTTGCGCGCGCCATCCCGGCGTCGCCGACCATGCGCGCTTCAAGGCTTGGTGCGACGAGTATTTCCGGCTCGCCCATCGCGACGAACCGCGCGGCATCGGCGGCATCTTCTATGACGAGCTCAACTCGGCCGGCGATCCGGCGATGTCGGGCTTCGACGCCGACTTCGCCTTCACGCGCGACGTCGGGCAGACGTTCCTCGACGCCTATCCCGCGATCATGCGGGAGCACCTCGCCAAGCCGTGGGGGCCGGCCGAACGCGAGGCGCAGCTGGTGCAGCGCGGCCGTTACGTCGAGTTCAACCTGCTCTACGACCGCGGCACGCTGTTCGGCCTGAAGACCGGCGGCAACGTCGCTTCGATCCTGTCGTCCATGCCGCCGACCGTGCGCTGGCCGTGAGGGCGCTCACGCGCCGAGCGCCGCCTTCACCTTGCCGCTGACGGCGCCGAGATCCATCTGGCCGGCGAATTTCGCCTTCAGCGCGGCCACCACCTTGCCCATGTCCTTGATGCCGGTGGCGCCCACCGCGGCGATCGCCTCGCGGATGGCGGCGTCGATCTCCGCCGCGCCGAGCGCCTTGGGCAGGAAGGTCTCGATGACCGCGATCTCCGAGCGCTCGACGGCGGCGAGATCCTCGCGGCCCGCCTTGACGTAGATCTCCAGCGATTCGCGACGGCTCTTGACCATCTTTTGCAGCACCGCCATCACGTCGGAATCCGCGATCGTCCGGCCTTCGCCGCGCAGTTCGATCTCGCGCGATTTCAACGCCGCCTCGATGAGACGGACCGCCGCCACGCGCGGCTTGTCGCCGGCCTTCATGGCTTCCTTGAGGGCGGCAGGAAACTGGTCGCGCATGTCGGCTCCAAGACGGGGCGGGAATGGTCGGGCCGCTTTGGCGGTTTCGGACGGGTTGCGCAAGCGGGAGATGCGGCCGCTCGCCATCGTGGCGCGCCGCCGCTTGCATCGTCGTCTCGCTCGCCCTCTCCGTCTTTGCGAGGAGCGTGAGCGACGAAGCGATCCAGACGGCCTTCCGTCCGACGCCGCGTCCTTCACAAAGGACTGGATTGCTTCGCTTCGCTCGCAAAGACGGCGGTGGTTCACACGCGATGACTGCGATGGTTCGCTTGCGGGGCGTCGTAGGGCCGCCATCCGGGCGCGCGTGGCCGCTCGCCCGCACCGGTCTCCCGCGCGCGTCAGCCTTTGGTCGCGCCCAGCGTCAGGCCGGCGATGAAATGCTTCTGCATCAGGAAGAACATCGCCACCGGCGGCATGGCGGCGACGATGGCGCCGGCGCTGACAAGGTTCCAGGCCGACACCCATTCGCCGTTGAGCGCGTTGAGCCCCGCCGTCACCGGCATCGCGTGGTTGCCCTGGATCAGCACCAGCGCCCAGAAATAATCGTTCCACACGAAGGTGAAGATCAGCACCGACAGCGCGGCGATCGCCGGGCGCATCAGCGGCATCACCACGCGCAGGAAGATGCTCCACTCGCCGACGCCCTCGACGCGCGCCGCCTCGATCAGCTCGTGGGGCAGCGACGAGATGAAGTTGCGCATGAACAAGGTGCAGAAGCCGGTCTGGAATGCCGAATGGAACAGGATCAGCCCCAGCGTCGTGTCATAGAGCCCGAGCCTCAGCGTGAGGTCGCGCACCGGCACCATCAGGATCTGGAACGGCACGAAATTGCCGCCGACGAACAGGAAGAACAGCCACGAATTGGCCCGGAAGCGGTAGACCGCCAACGCGTAGCCCGCCATGCAGGCCAGCGCCACCGACGCCGCCACGACGGGCACCGTGATCCGGAACGAGTTGAGTATGAACAGGCCGATCGGCGAAGTGACGAACACCGCCCGGTAGTTCTGCACGAGGTCGAATTCGCCCGGCCATCCCCAGTAATTGCCGCGCGCGAGGTCGCCGGCGCCGCGGATCGAGGTCAGCGCGACGGCCACCAGAGGCAGCAGCCAGACCAGCAGCGCGACCGGCAGCGAGGCCTTGTAGGCGACGCGGACCGCCGGGCGCGCCTTGGCGATGGGGCGGGGAAACATCAGCGCTTGCCCCGGTCCTGGCGGATCATCCGCACGACGAAGATCGAGATGTAGACCATCATGATCGCGAACAGCACGACCGCGATCGCCGCGCCGTAGCCCATGCGGTAGCCGTATTCGGACAGCGCTTCCTCGTACATGTAGAACGCCAGCACGCGCGAGGAGCCGTAGGGTCCGCCGTGCGTCATCGTCGACACGAGGTCGAACGAGCGCAGCGCGCCGATCACGGTCACCACCACGGCGATGAACGTGGCGGGCCCGAGTTGCGGGAGCACGACGTGCCGCAGCATCCGCAGGCCCTTGGCGCCGTCGATCCGCGCCGCCTCGACCTGGTCGGGCGACACGTTGTTGAGGCCCGTGAGATAGAGGATCATGCAATAGGCGGTCTGCGGCCACAGCCCCGCGGCGATGATGCCGTAGGTGACGTAGCGCTCGTCCGCGAGCACGGCGGGCGTGGCGACGCCCAACAGCTTGCCGATCGAATGCAGGATGCCGAACTGTGGATCGTAGAACCAGCCGAACACCACGCCCACCACGACCTGGCTGATGACGAAGGGGAAGAAGAACAGCGACTTCACCAGGCGGATGCCGCGCACCGATTGGTTGAGGTAGAGCGCGACCGCCAGGCCGGCGGGCACCGCCAGCATGTAAAGCACGAGCCACAGCACGTTGTTCTTGAGCGACGTGTAGAACGCGTCGTCGCCGAGCAGCTCGCGGTAATTGCCCAGCCCGACGAACGTCATCTTGCCGACGCCGTCCCAGTCGTAGAGCGAGATCCGCATCGAGGCGAAGATCGGCGCGATCACGTAGACGAGGAACATCAGCAGCGCGGGCGCGAGGAACAGCGCCGGCGCGACGCGGCGCGACAGCCGTCGCCGAGGCTGCGCGCGCCAATCGGTCGTCGCGATGTCAGCGGTCGTCGTCGTCATGCGGCCCGCCGGGTGGATCGCGCCGCCGGACGGCGGCGCCGGGACGCGCGCGGCCGGAAGGGGACCGACCGCGCGCGAGCTCTCAGTTCACCTTGTAGATGCGCTTCCGCGCCGCCTCGAGCCGCGCGAGGATCGCGTCCAAGTGATCGGGATGGACGAGGAACTCCTGGAAGCCCTCCATCCCGATCTTCGCCATGTCGGCGGGTGCGTCGCGGTCGAAGAACTGCGCCACGCCCTGGGCCTTGCTGAGGACCGCCAGCCCCGCCTTCAGGAACTTGTCGTCACCGACCTTGGCGTCGGTCGAGATCGGAAGCTGCCCGAGGATGTCGTTGATCTTCGTCTGTGCCTCGCCGGAGCCGAGATAGGCGAGGAACTTCTTGGCGTCGGCCATGTCCTTGGCCTTGGCGGGGATGTGGAACGAGTCGATCGGCGCCTCTTCGGCCGGCGGGAGGCCGGGCGTGATGGTCGGGAACGGCATGAAGTCGATCTGGTCGGCCTTCAACCCGCCCTGTTCCATCACCGCGACCGCGAAGTTGCCCATCACATACATGGCGGTCTTGCCCTGCACCATCTGCGGCACGGCCTCCTGCCAGTCGAACGCGGGATGGTCGGCCATGATGTAGCCGTTCTTCACCATGTCGTCCCACTTCGCGAACACCGCCTTCACGCGCGGATCGGTCCACGGGATTTTGCCGTTGGTGAGGTCCATGTGGAACGCGTAGCCGTTGACGCGCAGGTCGAGGTAGTCGAACCAGCCCGCCGTCGGCCACAGCGCCTTCGAGCCGAGCGAGAACGGCGTGATGCCGTTTTTCTTCAGTGTCGCGCAGGCGGCGAGCAGTTCGTCCCACGTCTTGGGCGTCGCGATGCCGAGCTTCTTGAAGATGTCGGAGCGGTAATAGATGCCCCACTGATAATAGCTCTGCGGCACGCCCCATTGCTTGCCGTCGATCGTCATCGCGGACAGGGCGCTGCCGAGCGTCTTGTCGAACCCTTGGGCCTTCCAGACGTCCGACACGTCCGCGAACAGGCCCGCCTTCACGAACGGGGCCATGCGGTTGCCCGCGTACCAAGACACGATGTCGGGCGGGTCGGCGGTCAGGAAATTGCGGATCGCCGACTTGTAGCCCTCGTGGTCGAACACGTTCCACTTGACGTCGACGCCGGGGTTCTTGGCCTTGAACCCGTCGATGAGGGCCTGCATCGCCTTCTTGGGCGCCGGGTCCGAGGTGTCGGTGTTGATGACGAGGGTCCCTGCGAGCGCGGAAACCGCGCCGGCGAGGATGAATGCCGAGGCCATAAGGCCGGCCCGAAAGTTTTTCATGTCGCCTCCCGTGCGGCGCCGCGGCGCCGATCCGTCGCCCGGGCCGCGCAGCGTCGGCCGGGAATCGCCTTGACATTTTGTTCCGTTGATCGGAACTTAGTTGCGATTCATGGAAGTGTGCCGTCGGTCGCGGCGCGAGTCAATCGGAAAGGGCGGACGTGGCGACGAGGGCGGCGGCGACGAGACGAGCGAAGGGGGGCGCCGCCGCGCCCGGCGCGCGCGAGGCGTCCTCGCCCGTCGCGCGCGCGCTGTCGCTGCTCGAGACGGTGGCGGGCTTCGCCTCGCCGCCGCGCTTCAGCGAGATCGAGGGCGCGGCCGGCCTTCCGAAGGCGACGCTGCACCGGATGCTGCGCCTGCTCGAAGGCGAGGGCGCGCTGCGATTCGACGCCCACGCGCGGCGCTATTCGCTGGGGCTGCGCCTGATCCGGCTGGCGCGCTCGTCGTGGGACAGCGCCTCGCTCGCGGAAGTCGCGCGCCCGCACCTCGATGCGCTGTTCGCCCGCCATGGCGTGACCCTGCATCTCGCGTGCCTCGACAGCGGCCACGTGCTCTATCTCGACAAGCGCGCCGCGCGCGTCTCTCCCACCATCTTCTCCGCGGTCGGGCGCATCGGCCCGGCCTATTGCACCGGCGTCGGCAAGGCGATGCTCGCCGCGCTGCCGGCGGCCGAGCTCGAAGCGGCGATCGCGCGCCAGTCCTTCGAGGCGCACACGCCCAACACGATCCG
>JAGWKJ010000139.1 GCA_028865375.1 Hyphomicrobiales bacterium
TGGTCACAGGCGCTGCGGGAGCGGGCGCGGGCGTCGGCGCGGCCGGCGCCGGAGCGGGTGCCGCCGGCGTAGCGGGGGGCGCCGGGGCCGCCGGCGCAGCGCCTTGGTTCTTCTGCTTTTCGAGCGTCTTCAATTGGTCGAGCAGCGTGCCGCCGGGCGTGGCGGGCGTCGACGGCGCGCCGGGCTTGGCCGGGGCGGCGGGCGCGGGGGCGCCCTCGAGGATCGACTTCGGCGCCTGCGAATGGGCGGCGATGATCGACAACAGCAGGCTGGTGGCGAAGAACCCCGCCGCCAGCATCGCGGTCAACCGCGACAGCGCGTTCGCCTGGCCGCGCCCCGTCATGAAGCTGTTCGTTCCCCCGCCCGAGCCCAGCACGCCGCCTTCCGAGCGCTGCAACAGCACCACGCCGATCAGGCAGGCGACGATGAAAATGTGGGCGGCCAAGATGAGCGATTGCAGCATTGGGGGATCCGGACGGGGATTTCGGCGGCGTCTCTACACGCTGGACCGCCCGAACGCCAGCGCGCGCTAGAACTCCATCCGTCCCCGCGCGCCCAACCCGCCGTCGGGCAGGCGCAGGAAGGCGTCGGCGCCGCCGTCCCGCCGGTCGGCGCAGAACGCCAGCGTTTCGCCGCAGAACGACGGCGCCATCGCCCGATAGGAGAAGCGCCGCGGCGGCCGCCCGCCGCCGCCCAGCGCCAGCGCGAGCCAGGACAGCAGCGTGGCGATCAGGGGGCCATGGACCACCGGGCCGAGATAGCCTTCCGCGAGCCTGCAATGATCGGCGTCGTAATGGATGCGGTGCGTGTTGAACGTGAGCGCCGAATAGCGGAACAGCAGCGGCGCGTCGGTCTCGAGCGTCCATTGCGCTTCCGCCGCCTCGGGCGCCGCCTCGCCCTTGCGGACGACCGGCTCGGGCGGACCGGCGGGCAGGGCGAGATGCACCAGATCCTGTTCGTCGACGATGGCGGGGCGGCCGGCGAACGAGATCTCGTGTCGCAGCGTGACGAAATGCGCCGGCCCCGCTCGCGTCCGCTTGGCCTCGATGGCGGCGACCGTCGTCTTGCGCGCGGCCGTCTCGCCGATCCGCGCGTGGCCGACGAAGGCGATCCGACTGCCGGCCCACATTCGTCGCGTTCTGCCGAAATCGGGCAGGAAATCGCCCAGCCGTTCGTGGCCGTCCTCGCCCAGCCCGTCGCGCGCGGTCGCAGGCCAAAACATCAGGAAATGGCCGAGCGGGGGCAGGGGATCGCCGGCGCGCGGGCCGGGCCCGTCGAAGCCCAGCGTCGCGTGCAGGGCCGCGAAGCGCGCGGGATCGGCGACGTCGCGGTCGTCGCGCGAGCGGCCGATGGCGGAGGCGATGTCCATGCGCCCGCTTGGCCCGACGCCGCTCGCGGGTCAATGGCGGACTGCGGCTTTCGGCCGCGTTCGACTTCCGCGCTTTACAGCCGGCCCATCGCGTTTAGAACCGTTCCATCCCTCCGCGCGACGACTTTCGATCCGCGGAGCGGCCGGTCCAGACCGGCGCCATTCGTTCGAGGGAGATCGACATGACCGACCATCCGACCAAGCCGCGCGACGACGCGCAGACGCCGGCCGCCAAGTGCCCCGTCCACCACGGACACGGGTCCGGCCCGACCAATCGCGACTGGTGGCCCGACCAGCTCGATCTCCGGCCGCTGGCGCGCAACTGCCCGTCGGGCGACCCGATGGGCGGCGCATTTGATTATTCCAAGGCGTTCAAGTCGCTCGATCTCGCCGCCGTGAAGCGCGACCTCGTCGCGCTGATGACCGACAGCCAAGATTGGTGGCCGGCCGATTACGGCCATTACGGACCGCTGTTCATCCGCATGGCGTGGCACGCGGCAGGCACCTATCGCGTCGGCGACGGACGGGGCGGGGCGGGCACCGGACAGCAGCGCTTTGCGCCGCTCAACAGCTGGCCAGACAACGTCAACCTCGACAAGGCGCGCCGCCTGCTGTGGCCGGTCAAGCGGAAATACGGCGCCAAGCTGTCGTGGGCGGACCTTCTGGTGCTGGCCGGCAATTGCGCGCTGGAATCGATGGGCTTCAAGACCTTCGGCTTCGGCGGCGGCCGCGCCGACGTCTACGAGCCGGAGGACGACGTGTTTTGGGGCGCCGAGACGGAATGGCTGGGCGATGCCCGCCACAAGGGCGAGCGCGACCTCGACAACCCGCTCGCCGCCGTGCAGATGGGCCTGATCTACGTCAACCCGGAAGGTCCCGGCGGCAAGCCGGACCCGGTCGCCTCGGGCCGCGAGGTGCGCGAGACCTTCGCGCGCATGGCGATGAACGACGAAGAGACCGTGGCGCTGACGGCCGGCGGCCACACGTTCGGCAAGTGCCACGGCGCGGGCGACGCCAAGCTGGTGGGCCCCGCGCCCGAGGCGGCGCCGATCGAGCAGATGGGCTTCGGCTGGAAGAGCGGCTACGCGAGCGGCAAGGGCGGCGACCAGATCGGCAGCGGGCTGGAAGGGTCCTGGACGCCGACGCCCGTCAAGTGGGACAATTCCTATTTCGACATGCTGTTCGGCAACGAATGGGAGCTGACCAAGAGCCCCGCCGGCGCCAACCAATGGCGGCCCAAGACGACGACCGCCGCCAACCAGGCGCCCGCCGCCCATGATCCCGCCAAGCGCGTGCCGATCATGATGACGGACGCCGACATGTCGATGCGCTTGGACCCGGGCTTCGCGCCGATCGCCAAGCGGTTCCACGCCAACCCCGATCAGTTCGCGGACGCCTTCGCCCGCGCCTGGTTCAAGCTGACCCATCGCGACATGGGGCCCAAAGCGCGCTACCTCGGCCCCGACGTGCCGGCCGAAGACCTGATCTGGCAGGATCCCGTGCCCAAGGTCGACCATCCGCCGGTCGACGCGCATGACGTCGCCCACCTGAAGGAGAAGGCGCTCGCCACCGGCTTGTCGGTCGCCGATCTCGTCTCGGCCGCCTGGGCCTCGGCGTCGTCGTTCCGCACCTTCGACAAGCGCGGCGGCGCCAATGGCGCGCGCGTACGCCTCGCTCCGCAGAAGGACTGGGAAGCCAACGAGCCGGCGCGCCTCGCCAAGACGCTGGCGGCGCTCGAAGGCGTGAAGGCGGCGTTCGACGCCGCGCAGAAGGGAGGCAAGAAAATCTCGCTCGCCGACCTGATCGTGCTGGCCGGCTGCGCGGGTGTCGAGAAGGCGGCCCATGACGCCGGCCATCGCGTGACCGTGCCGTTTACGCCCGGCCGCACCGACGCCACGCAAGCCATGACCGACGCCGCGTCGTTCGCGCCGCTGGAGCCGGTCTCCGACGGTTTCCGCAACTTCCGCAAGGCGGGCGCCACCGCGCGGCCCGAACGCGCCTTGGTCGCGACCGCGCAGCGGCTGAACCTGAGCGCGCCGGAGATGACGGCCCTCGTGGGCGGCCTGCGCGCGCTGGGCGCCAACCATGCGGGCTCGCGCCACGGAATCCTCACCGCCCGGCCGGGCAAGCTGACGAACGACTTCTTCGTCAACCTGCTCGACATGGGCACCGAGTGGAAACCGACGACGGAGGCGCGCGAGCTGTTCGAGGGTCGCGACCGCAAGACGGGCGCCGCGAAATGGACCGCGACCCGCGTCGACCTCGTGTTCGGCTCGAACGCGCAGCTGCGCGCCCTGGCCGAAGTCTACGGCGGCGCCGACGCGGAGGCGAAGTTCGTGCATGACTTCGTCGCCGCATGGGACAAGGCGATGAACCTCGACCGGTTCGACCGCGCCTGATCCGCGGGCGGGGCGGCCTTGCGCCGCCCCGTCATTTGCCTTGGCCTCCGGGCTCGTATATTCCGCGCGCGTTTCCCGAACCTTCGCCGGAGCGCCCGCCTTGTTCATATCGTCCGCCTACGCCCAGACGGCCGCCGGCGCCACCGGCGGCCCGACCGACCTGCTGATCCAGGTCGTACCCTTCGTCGGCGTGCTGGCGATCATGTATTTCCTGCTCCTGCGCCCGCAGCAGCAGCGCGCCAAGCAGCACGCGGAAACGATGAAGGCGGCGCGCCGCGGCGACGTCATCGTCACGACCGGCGGGCTGGTGGCGCGCGTCACCAAGGCGGTCGACGACGTCGAAGTGGAGGCGGAGATCGCGCCGGGCGTGCGCGTGCGCCTCGTGCGCGCGATGATCTCGGAGATCCGCTCCAAGGGCGAGCCGGCGAAAGACGCGCCGGACGCCAAGGCCTGAGGGCGCGATGCTGCGCTTCTCGCGTCCGACCTTCGTCGGCATATTGATCGTCGCGTTCCTGGCGGCGCTGTCGCTCGTGCCGAGCTTCCTTCCCGCGCCGACCGTGGCGGCCCTGCAGGCGCGCCTGTGGTTCCTGCCCGTGCGCGCGATTCCGCTCGGCCTCGACCTGCAGGGCGGCGCGCACGTGCTGCTGCAGGTCGACTCCGCCTCCGTCGCCAAGAACCAGGTGTCGAACCTGCGCGACGACGCGCGCCGCGTGCTGCGCGAGAACAAGATTCCCGTGGTGGGCGGCATCGGCGAGACCAAGCAGGGCGCGATCGTCCACCTGCTGCACCCGGAGGATTCCGCGCGCGCGGTCGCCGCGCTGTCGAAGCTGTCGCAGCCGATCGGCTTCGGCGTGGGGGGCAACGGCGGCGTCTCGATGACGGTGGCCGATTCGGGCGGCGGCGTTCTGCGGCTCGAGGTGACGCAGGCGCAGGTGGCGGCCGAGACCGCGCGCGCGGTCGACCAGTCGATCGAAGTGCTGCGCCGCCGGCTCGATCCCGTGGGCAACCGCGAGCTGTCGATCCAGCGCGAGGGGATCGACCGGGTCGCGCTCGACATCCCCGGCCTGCAGGACACGTCCACCATCGTGCCGCTGCTGAAGACGGCCAACCTCGAGTTCCGCTTCGTGGCGCAGCCGGGCGCGGCGCCTTCCGGCTTCGACGTCCTGAAGATGCAGCCGCAGACGCCGGGCGGCGCGGCGGGCGTGATCAACGTCGAGAAGCAGGTGATCGTGCGCGGCGCCGACCTCACCGACGCCTCGCCGGGCTTCGATTCCCAGACCAACGAACCGGTGGTCAACTTCACCTTCAACATCCAGGGCGGCCAGGCGTTCGCGCAGGCCACGGCGGCCAACATCGGCCGGCCGTTCGCCATCGTGCTCGACGGCGAGGTGATCTCGGCGCCGGTCATCCGCAGCGCGATCACCGGCGGGCGCGGCCAGATCTCCGGCAATTTCACGGTCGCGGAAGCCACCGACCTCGCCACGCTGCTGAAGGCCGGCGCGCTGCCCGCCAAGCTCGCCATCGTGCAGGAGCAGACGGTCGGGCCGGGCCTCGGCCAGGATTCGATCGCCGCGGGCAAGCTCGCCGCGTACGTCGGGGGCGTCCTCGTGGTCGCCTACATGCTGGCGACCTACGGCATCTTCGGCGTGTTCGCGGACATCGCGCTGGCGATCCATATCCTCTTCATCTTCGCCTCGATGGCGCTGATCGGCGCGACGCTGACGCTGCCGGGCATCGCGGGCGTGGTGTTCACCATCGGCATGGCGGTCGATTCCAACGTGCTGATCTACGAGCGCATCCGCGAAGAGGCGCACGCGGGCCGGCCGATCGCCTCGGCGCTCGACGCCGGCTTCAAGCGCGCCTTCGCCACCATCGTGGATTCCAACGTCACGATGTTCGTGGCCGCGGCGATCCTGTTCTTCTTCGGCACCGGGCCGGTGAAGGGCTTCGCCGTGTCGCTTGGGCTGGGCATCCTGACCTCGGTGATCACCGCGGTGACGATGACCCGCATGATGATCGCGCTGTGGCACCGCCGCACGCGCGCCAAGACCCTGCCGATCTGAGGCCGCCGCGATGAAGCTCCTGCGCCTCGCGCCCGAGGACACCAAGTTCGGCTTCATGCGCTTCCGGCGCGTGAGCTATCCGCTGTCGGCCGTCCTCTCCATCGTCGCCGTGGCGCTGTTCCTGTCGCTGGGCATGAACTTCGGCATCGACTTCGCCGGCGGCACGATGGTGCAGCTGCGCGCCAAGGCCGGCGCGGCCGACATCGCGGAGCTGCGCGCCACCGCCGAGCGGCTGAAGCTCGGCGACGTCGAAGTGCAGTCGATCGGCACGCCGGCGGACGCGCTGGTGCGCGTCGGCCCGCAGGCGCAGGGCGGCGCGGTCGGCGCCGACGCGGCGGTGGCCAAGCTGCGCGAGGCGCTGTCGGCGAAATACGACTTCCGCGGCACGGAATCCGTGGGCCCGCGCGTGTCGGGCGAGCTGGTGCAATCGGGCACTCTGGGAATCGTCGTCTCGATCCTGGCGGTGCTGACCTACCTGTGGCTGCGGTTCGAGTGGCAGTTCGCGGTCGGCGCGGTGATCGGCACCATGCACGACCTCTTGCTGACCGTGGGCTTCTTCAGCCTGACGCGGCTGGAGTTCAACACCACCTCGATCGCCGCCATCCTGACCATCGTCGGCTATTCGCTGAACGAGACCGTGGTCGTGCTCGACCGCGTGCGCGAGACGATGCGCA
>JAGWKJ010000140.1 GCA_028865375.1 Hyphomicrobiales bacterium
GGGCCCTTGAGGAGCTGCGCCTCGATCAGCTTCAGCGAATCCTCGTCGACCAGCTTGCGCACGGCGGCGACCTCGCGCGACATGCGGTCGAGCGCGGCCTCGTAGAGCTGCCGCTCGGAATAGGACTGTTCGGGCTGCGCCTCCGAGCGATAGAGGTCGCGCACCACTTCGGCGATGGCGATCAGGTCGCCCGAATTGATCTTGGCGTCGTATTCCTGCGCGCGCCGCGACCACATGGTGCGCTTGACGCGCGCGCGGCCGGTGAGCGTGCCGAGCGCGCGCTCGACGTGCTCGGGCGACGACAGCTTGCGCATGCCCACGCTGCCCGCCTTGGCGGTCGGCACGCGCAGGATCATCTTGTCGCGCGCGAAGCCCACGACGAACAATTCGAGCTTGTAGCCGGCGACTTCCTGCTCCTCGATCGAAACGATCTGGCCGACTCCATGGGAGGGATAGACGACATGTTCGCCGGTCTTGAAGCCCTGCCGCTGGCTGGCCGGCCTGGCCGCAGCCTTGGACTGATCGGCCGGCGCATGGGCGTGGGCGTGGGACGACGAAAAGGCCGGCGAAGGCTGGCGCGGCAAAGGCGCATGCACGACCGCCTCGCCGCCACCGCTCGACCCGGTCGCAAGAACGGGCTTGGGACCGTCGGGCAAGGTCGCGAACGCGAGCTTGGACGCGGCCGCCGACTTGGCGGAGGAAACCTTGGCGGACGAAGCCTTCGACGAAGCGGGCTTGGTCGAAGCAGTCTTGGCCGTGGCGACCTTGGGAGCGGCGATCGTCGCCGTGGCATCGACCGTCTTGACTTCGGCCATTTTGGCGGTCGCCTTGACCTTGATCTCGGCGGCCTTGCCGGCCTTGGCCGGACCGGCCGCGGTCACCTTGGCGGCGGCGCGCGCGGGCACCGTGGAAACCGGCTTGGCGGGCGACTTGGAAGACTTGGCGGCCTTCGCGGTCGCCGCGCGCGCACGGACGACCGTCTTGGCAGCGGACTTGGCCTTGACCGTCGACTTTGCGGAAACCTTCGATTGAGTCTTGGACGCGCCCTTGGCCGCGGATTTTGCGACCGCCTTGGCAGCGACCTTGGTCCTGGCCGGGGTCTTGGCCGACGCCTTGGACTTTGCCTTGGCCTTGGAGGCCTTCGACTTCGCGGTCTTCTTGGACGTGGCCATGGAAATTACGCTCCTTGCCGCGCCGCTGCGCGACCAAATCCGATCCTTGCAGACCGGCGTCCCGGAACGCGACCACCGCTCAGTCGCACCCGAAAAAAACCATTCCGCGGATGGGATATCCGCTGGCCGGGCGACCTATGGTGAAAAGTTCCGTTTGTTAACCGTTCATATAGCATGCTACGGCGCGAAAATCAAAGATTGCGCGCCATTTGGACCGGTTCGATCCGCCCAAAAGGTTAACGACCTTCGGTCCGCAGGACGGAAGTCCGTGGTTTCGGTCGATCAGGCGTTCCGCACCGGCCGTTCCAACAGGCTCGCCACCGCCGCCTTGGGATCGAGCGAGCCTTCGATCAGCCGGTCGACCGCCTCGGCGATCGGCAAGTCGATGCCCGCCCGCCGCGCTCGCTCGACCAAGGCGCGGGCGGTGGATCGCCCTTCGACGAGGCCGACCGATGCGCCGGCCTCGTCGGGCGACGCGCCCCGCCCCAATGCCAAGCCGAAGGCGAAATTGCGCGATTGCGGCCCCCCGCAGGTCAGGACGAGGTCGCCGAGGCCCGACAGCCCCGCCAAGGTTTCGATGCGCGCGCCGGACGCGCGGCCGAACCGCGACAGTTCCGAAAAGCCGCGTGCGACCAAGGCGGCCTCGGCGCTCGCGCCCAACGACAGGCCGCGCGCCACGCCCGCGGCGATGGCGAGCACGTTCTTGGCGGCGCCGCCGATCTCGACGCCGACGAGGTCGTCGGTCGGATAGACGCGAAAGTTGCGCGACGACAGGTCGCTTGCCAAGAGTTTTGCCAACGCGAGGTCAGGGCAGGCGAGCGCGACGGCGGTGGGCAGACCACGCGCGACATCGTCCGCGAAACTCGGACCCGACAGCGCCGCGATCGGCCGGCCGGGCAACTCGACGGCGAGGATTTCGTGGACGAAGGCGTCCGTGCCGCGCTCGATGCCTTTCGCGCAGGCAACCACGGGGGCGCCGGCGGCGAGCGCATCGCGCATCGCGCGCGCGGCCGTGCGCGCTTCCTGCGTCGGCGCGACCAGCAAGACGGCCGTCGCCCCGCGCAGTTCGCCGAAGTCCGCGGTGGCGCGCACGCCGTCCTCGAGCCGCGCGCCAGGCAGCTTGGGCGCCGATCGCGTGCGATCGATCGCCGCCATCCGCGCCGCGTCGCGCCCGACCAGCAGCGCGTGTCGGCCCGCGCGGACGACGACGTTGGCCAGCGCCGCGCCCCAGGCGCCCGCTCCGACGACGGCGATCGTCGGCGGCTCGCTCACGCGCGTCCGTTGAGCGGCGGCGCGCCGGCGTCGAGCGGCCAGCGTGCGCGCGGCGGGAAATCGAGCGGATCGACGGCGCCCAAACGCCGACGCTCGATGCCCGCCCAGGCGATCATCGCGCCGTTGTCGGTGCACAAGGCCGGCGGCGGAGTCACGAAGCCGAGGCCGGCCTCGGCGGCGAACCGACCGAGCGCGCGCCGCAGCGCGCCATTGGCTGCGACGCCCCCGGCCGCGACGATGGCATGGGGCACGCCCTCGCCGTCGCGGAACTGGCGCAGGGCCGTGCGCATCCGGTCGACCACGACGTCGACGATGGCCGCCTGCAGGCCGGCGCAAAGATCGGCGATGTCGCGCTCGCTCGGCGTGCCCAAGGCGTCGATGGCCTGTCGCACCGCCGTCTTCAGGCCGGAGAACGAGAAATTGGCGTCCGGCCGGCCGAGCATCGGGCGCGGCAGCTTGAAACGCGCCGGATCGCCTTGGGCCGCGCGCCTTTCGATTTCCGGCCCCCCGGGATAGGGCAGGCCGAGCATCTTGGCGGTCTTGTCGAAGGCCTCGCCCATAGCGTCGTCCAGCGTGCCGCCGAGGCGGCGATGGTCGCCCACCCCGCGCACGAGGACGATTTGCGTGTGGCCGCCCGACGCCAGCAGCAGCAGGTAGGGAAAGGCGAGGTTGTCGGTCAGCCGCGGCGTCAGCGCATGGGCCTCGAGGTGATTGACCGCCACGAAGGGCTTGCCGGCGGCGAGCGCCAGCGCCTTGCCCGCCGTGAGCCCCACGATGACGCCGCCCACGAGGCCGGGACCGGCCGCCGCCGCCACGGCGTCGAGGTCGGCGAGCGAAACGCCCGCGCGGCCGAGCGCGCGCGCCACCAGCCGGTCGAGCGCGGCGACATGGGCGCGCGAAGCGATCTCGGGCACCACGCCGCCATAGGGCGCGTGGCGCGCCGCTTGGCTCAGGATTTCGCTCGACAGGATTTCCCCGCCGCCCTGGGGCAGCAGGCGCACGACGGCCGCCGCCGTCTCGTCGCAGGTGGTCTCGATTCCCAGCACGCGCATGGCCGGCCTTGTAACGGCCGAAGGCGCCGCGGGTCCACTGCCAAACAGCACCGACGATCCCGACATCCACCGCCCACCTTGACCGTTCCGCGCCCGCGTGAGACCCGCGGCCTCGGGAATGGGAGCTGACGATGGACGTGATCGGCGACGCGCGGGACAGGCTGATCGTGGGGCTCGACCTGTCCGATCCCGACAGCGCGCGCGAAATGGTCGCGCGGCTCGGCGACGACGTGAGCTTCTACAAGATCGGCATGGAACTCGTTTACGGCGGCGGGCTCGACCTCGTCGCCGAACTCGTCGGCGCCGGCAAGAAGGTGTTCCTCGACCTCAAGCTGCACGACATCCCCAACACGGTCGCCGCCGCGACGCGCCAAGTCGCCAGGCTCGGCGCGACCTATCTCACCGTGCACGCCTATCCCCAGACGATGCGCGCTGCGCGCGAGGCGGCGGGCGCGGACGTCGGCATCCTCGGGGTCACGGCGCTGACCAGCGCGTCGGACGCCGACCTCGCCGAAGCCGGCTATGCGATGGGCGCTCGCGACCTCGTGCTGCGCCGCGCGCGTCAGGCCACCGAGGCCGGGATCGCGGGCGTCGTCGCCTCGGCGGAGGAGGCCGCCGCGATCCGCGCCGCGGTCGGGGACGGGTTGCGGATCGTGACGCCGGGCATCCGCCCCGCGAACGCGGAGGCGGGCGACCAGAAGCGCGTGATGACGCCAGCGGCGGCGATCGCGTCGGGCGCCGACAGGCTGGTGGTGGCCAGGCCGATCATCGGAGCGGCCGACCCGCGCAAGGCCGCTCGCGACATCGTCCGCGAGATCGAGGTCGCGGCGAGAAAGAGGTGACGCCGGGCGTACATCCGGCCCGGCGCCGCCTTCCGCGTCGCTTCGGCCCAAAAGCCGATGAGATCAGGTCGCATGCCAAGGCGACGGAATTATGAAAGGCGTCAGGCCCCGCCGCGGAACGGATGGGCGGAATAGACGCCCAGCACGTGCACCTCGCGCGAGAAGAACGCCAGCTCCTCGAGCGCGCGCGCCAGCGCAGGTTCGTCGGGATGGCCGTCGACGTCGGCCAGGAACTGCGTCGCGGTGAACTCGCCGTCGACCATGTAGCTTTCGAGCTTGGTCATGTTGACGCCGTTGGTGGCGAAGCCGCCGAGCGCCTTGTAAAGCGCGGCCGGAACGTTGCGGACGCGGAACACGAAGGTCGTCATCACGCGGCCGTCGCCCGGGGCGGCGCGCACGTCGTCCTTCGACAGGATGACGAAGCGCGTCGTGTTGTGGTCGGCGTCCTCGACGTTTTCGGCCAGCGTCGCGAGGCCGTAAATGCCTGCGGCCAGCGCCGGCGACAGCGCGGCCCGCGTCGGGTCGCCCGCCTCCGCGATCTCGCGCGCGGCGCCCGCCGTGTCGCCCGCCACGACGCCGCGCGCGCCGAGCTTGCGGATGATGCGCCGGCACTGGCCCAGCGCATGGACGTGGCTGTGCACCGTCTCGATGCCCGCCAGCGTCGCGCCGGGGACGGCGAGCAGCTGGAAATGGATCGGCAGGAAGTGTTCGCCGATGACGTGCAGCTTCGAGGCCGGCAGCAGGTGGTGGATGTCGGCGACGCGACCGGCGAGCGAATTCTCGATCGGGATCATGCCGAGCTTGGCCGCCCCCGAGGCGATCGCCGCGAACGCGTCCTCGAACGTCGGGCAGGGCAGCGGCGTCCAGTCCGGGAAGCGCTCGATGCAAGCGATGTGCGAATTGGCGCCGGGTTCGCCTTGGTAGGCGATGGTGCGGGTGGGATCGGCGGTCACGTTGATTTCCCGGTTCGAGCGAAGTGGGCGCGCGCGCGTTCGAGGTCGGCGGGCGAATCGACGCCGAGCGGGACCTCGTCGACGAGCTGGACGTCGATACGCATTCCCGCTTCGAGCGCGCGCAATTGTTCGAGCCGTTCGCGCCGTTCCAGCTCCGAGGGCGGCAACCCGAAGAACCGGTCGAGCGCGGCACGGCGGAATGCATAGAGCCCGATGTGGTGGAAGAGCGGGCCGGGCCCGTGCGGCGCGATGGCGCGCGTGAAATAGAGCGCACGCAGGCGGCCCGGCGCGACCGCGGTCCCCACGACCTTCACGACGTTGGGATCGTCGCGTTCTTCGTCGCGGCGGATTTCGGCGGCGATAGTGGCGATGTCGACCGCCGGATCGGCGAGCGGGAGCAGCGCGGCGCGGATGGCGGCGGGCGAAATCGTCGGCAGGTCGCCTTGGACGTTGACGACCACGTCATGGACGCGGCCGGAATCGACGGCGTCGAGCGCGGCGCGCACGCGGTCGCCGCCCGAAGCCAAGTCCGGGTCGGTCAGGACCGCCCGCCCGCCGGCCGCCTCGATGACGTCCGCGATCGCGGGCCTGTCGCAGGCGACGAGGACCGGCCCGATCCCGGCTTCGATGGCGCGTCGCCAGACATGCACGATCATCGGCGCGTCGCCGATCATGGCCAGCGGCTTGCCGGGCAGCCTGGTCGCCGCGAGGCGCGCGGGAATGACGAGGACTGGACGCAAGGGCGGAAACCGGGCGGCAAAGTGAAGCGGGGCGCTTATACGGGTTGCCTCGCCCGCGGCAAAGCGGCTAGAGGGTCGCGCGAGGAATGCGCGCGGGGCGGCCGCGCCATCGCAGGCGGCACGACGGGGCGGGCATGTCTTCCGATCAAGGCACACACGCGGGATCGAACGAGTTCAACAAGATCGCCGGCGCCGTGCTGGGGACCCTGCTGTTCACGATGGCCATCGGCATCGCTTCGAACGCGATCTTCACGGTCGCGACGCCCGCCAAGCCCGGCTACGATCTTCCTTCCGCCGCGGCGGCAGCGGCCGCGCCGGCGCCCGCCGCCAAGGCGGTGCCGATCGCCCAATTGCTCGCCAAGGCCGATCCCAAGAAGGGCGAAGCGCTCTCGGTGGTCTGCAAGGCCTGCCACAACGTGGCCAAGGGCGGCACGGCGATGGTCGGCCCGCCGCTGTGGGACGTCGTCAATCGCA
>JAGWKJ010000141.1 GCA_028865375.1 Hyphomicrobiales bacterium
TCGGCGACGCGGTGAAGGCGGTCGAACCCGTCCACGTGCAGGCGTTCGTGGGCCGCGGCCCGGCGGTCGCCGACGAGGACGCGTTCGAGCGCCGGCTTTACGTGCTGCGCAAGGCGGTCTCGGCGAAGGTCTACGCCGACGCGGCGCCCGGCATGGCGGAGTTCTACACGGTCTCGATGTCGTGCCGGACGGTCGTCTACAAGGGCATGGTGCTCGTCTCGCAGCTCGGCGCCTATTACCGCGACCTCGCGCATCGGGAATTCGCCAGCGCGCTGGCGCTCGTCCACCAGCGCTTCGCGACCAACACGTTCCCGTCCTGGCGGCTGGCGCATCCCTACCGGATGGTGGCGCACAACGGCGAGATCAACACGCTGCGCGGCAACGTCAACTGGATGGCGGCCCGCCAAGCCTCGGTCGATTCCGAGCTCTACGGCAACGACATCTCGAAGCTGTGGCCGATCTCCTACGAGGGCCAGTCGGACACCGCCTGCTTCGACAACGCGCTCGAGTTCCTCGTGCAGGGCGGTTATTCGCTCGCCCATGCGATGATGACGCTGATCCCCGAGGCGTGGGCCGGCAACCCGCTGATGGACGAGGAACGCCGCGCCTTCTACGAATACCACGCCGCGCTGATGGAGCCGTGGGACGGCCCCGCCGCGATGGCCTTCACCGACGGCCGGCAGATCGGCGCCACGCTCGACCGCAACGGCCTGCGGCCGGCGCGCTGGCTGGTCACCGACGACGGCCTCGTCGTGATGGCCTCGGAGGCCGGCGTATTGCCGATCCCGCAGGAGAAGATCGTCCGCAAGTGGCGCCTGCAGCCCGGCAAGATGCTTCTGGTCGACCTCGAAGCGCACAAGATCGTCTCCGACGACGAGATCAAGGCGAGGCTTGCGGGCGAGCATCCCTATTCCGACTGGCTCAAGCGCACGCAGATCGTGCTCGAGGACCTCAAGCCCGTGGAAGCGCGCGAATCGCGCGCCGACGTGTCGCTGCTCGATCGCCAGCAGGCGTTCGGCTACAGCCAGGAGGATCTCGCGATCCTGCTCGCGCCGATGGCCATCACCGGCCAGGAGGCGGTCGGTTCGATGGGCGCCGACACGCCGATCTCCGCGCTGTCCGACAAGTCGAAGCCGCTGTTCACATACTTCAAGCAAAACTTCGCGCAGGTGACGAACCCGCCGATCGACCCGATCCGCGAAGAGCTCGTGATGAGCCTCGTGTCGTTCATCGGGCCGCGGCCAAACCTGTTCGACCGCGAGGGCGTCTCGCGGCGCAAGCGGCTGGAGGTGCGCCAGCCGATCCTCACCAACGAGGACCTCGAGAAGATCCGCTGCATCGGGCATTTCGAGGATTCGTTCGACACCAAGACGCTCGACGTCACCTATCCGTCCGCGAAGGGCGCGGCCGGCATGGCCGACGCGCTGGAGCGGCTGTGCGAGCGCGCGGCCGCGGCGGTCAACGGCGGCTACAACATCATCATCCTGTCCGACCGTCTGGTCGGCCCCGACCGCATCCCGATTCCTTCGCTGCTGGCGACCGCCGCCGTCCACCACCACCTGATCCGGCGGGGCCAGCGCACGTCGGTGGGCCTCGTCGTGGAGACCGGCGAAGCGCGCGAAGTGCACCACTTCGCCTGTCTCGCCGGCTACGGCGCCGAGGCGATCAACCCTTGGCTCGCCTTCGACACGCTGGCCGACATGGCCGGGTCGCTGCCCGAGGCCGTGAAGCCCCATGAGGCGGTGAAGCGCTTCATCAAGTCGGTCGACAAGGGCCTGCTGAAGGTGATGTCGAAGATGGGCATCTCGACCTACCAGTCCTATTGCGGCGCGCAGATCTTCGACGCCGTCGGGCTGTCGCAGGATCTCGTCGACCGCTTTTTCGCGGGAACGGCCACCCGCATCGGCGGCGTCGGCCTCGACGGCGTCGCGGAGGAAACCGCGCGCCGGCACGCCGACGCGTTCGGCGATTCGCCCGTCTACCGGACCTCGCTCGACGTCGGCGGCGACTACGCCTTCCGGATGCGCGGCGAGGCGCACAATTGGTCGCCGCAATCGGTGTCGCTGCTCCAGCACGCCGTGCGCGGAAACGCGCGCGACCGCTTTCGCGAATACGCCAGGCACCTCAACGCGCAGGACGAGCGCCTGCTGACGCTGCGCGGCCTGTTCCGCGTCAAGGGTGCGGAAGAGGACGGCCGCAAGCCCGTGCCGCTCGACGAAGTCGAGCCCGCGGCCGACATCGTGAAGCGCTTTGCCACCGGCGCGATGTCCTACGGCTCGATCTCGCGCGAGGCGCACACGACGCTCGCCATCGCGATGAACCGGCTCGGCGGCAAGTCGAACACCGGCGAGGGCGGCGAGGAGTCGGACCGCTTCAAGCCGCTGCCCAACGGCGACAACATGCGCTCGGCGATCAAGCAGGTCGCGTCGGGCCGGTTCGGCGTGACGACGGAATACCTCGTCAATTCCGACATGATGCAGATCAAGATGGCGCAGGGCGCCAAGCCCGGCGAGGGCGGCCAGCTGCCGGGCCACAAGGTCGACGCGGTGATCGCCAAGGTGCGGCACTCGACCCAGGGCGTCGGCCTGATCTCGCCGCCGCCCCACCACGACATCTATTCGATCGAGGACCTCGCCCAGCTGATCTTCGACCTCAAGAACGTCAACCCGCGCGCCGACGTGTCGGTGAAGCTGGTGTCCGAGGTCGGCGTCGGCACGGTCGCGGCGGGCGTCGCCAAGGCGCGGGCGGACCACGTTACGATCTCGGGCTACGAGGGCGGAACGGGAGCGTCCCCGCTGACCTCGATCAAGCTCGCGGGTTCGCCGTGTGAGATCGGGCTCGCCGAGACCCACAAGACTCTGGTGGCCAACCGCCTGCGCGACCGCATCTCGGTGCAGGTCGACGGCGGCCTGCGCACCGGCCGCGACGTCGCGATCGGCGCGCTGCTCGGCGCCGACGAGTTCGGCTTCGCCACCGCGCCGCTGATCGCGGCAGGCTGCGTGATGATGCGCAAGTGCCACCTCAACACCTGCCCGGTCGGCGTCGCCACCCAGGACCCGGTGCTGCGCAAGCGCTTCGTCGGCAAGCCGGAGCACGTCATCAACTTCTTCTTCTTCGTCGCCGAGGAAGTCCGCGAACTGATGGCCTCGATGGGCTACCGCAAATTCGACGAGATGGTCGGCCAGTCGCAGATGCTCGACCGCGCGCCCGCGATCGCGCACTGGAAGGCCAACGGGCTCGATTTCTCCAAGCTGTTCGAGAAGCCGGAAGCCGCGCCGGGCGTCGGCATCCGCCGCGCCGTGAAGCAGGACCACGGGCTCGACAAGGTGCTCGACCGCAAGCTGATCGCGGAGGCGCGCGACGCGATCGCGCGCGGCGCCAAGGTGACGCTGTCGCATCCGATCGCCAACGTCGACCGCACGACCGGCGCCATGCTGTCGGGCGAGATCGCGCGCGTCCACGGCCATGCGGGCCTGCCGGACGGCACGATCCACGCCCGCTTCGAGGGCGTGGCCGGCCAGAGCTTCGGCGCTTGGGCGGCCAAGGGCGTGACGCTGGAGCTCGAGGGCGAGGCCAACGACTACGTGGGCAAGGGCCTCTCGGGCGGGCGGCTGGTCGTCTATCCGTCGCGAAACGCGACCGGCATCGAGCCGTCGGAATCCATCATCGTCGGCAACACGGTGCTCTATGGCGCGATCGCCGGCGAGGCTTACTTCCGCGGCGTGGCGGGCGAGCGTTTCGCCGTGCGCAACTCGGGCGCGGTCGCCGTCGTCGAGGGCTGCGGCGACCACGGCTGCGAATACATGACCGGCGGCGTCGTCGTCGTGCTCGGCCGCACGGGCCGCAATTTCGCGGCCGGCATGTCGGGCGGCATCGCCTACGTGCTCGACGAGGAGGGCGACTTCGCCAAGCGCTGCAACCTGTCGATGGTCGAGCTCGAGCCGGTCGCGGCGGAGGAGGAGATCAACGAAGGCCTGCTGCACCACGGCGGCGACCTCGAGGGCCACGGCCGCGTCGACGTGATGGGCGACATGTCGCGCCACGACGCCGAGCGCCTGCACCGGCTCGTCGCCGATCACGCGCGGCTCACCGGCTCGACGCGGGCGCGCGACGTGCTGGCGAACTGGGACGCCTGGCTGCCGCGCTTCCGCAAGGTGATGCCGGTGGAATACCGCCGCGCGCTGGCCGAAATGGCGGCGGCCGCGGAAGGCAGGATGGCGGCGGCGGAATGAGCGATGGCGTGAACGCGCGGGCGGCGACGATCGGCAATACCAGGAACGGGCGGACGACATGGGCAAGGTGACGGGTTTCCTCGAGATCGACCGCCGCGACCGGCGCTACGCGCCGGCGTCGGACCGCATCCGCCACTACAAGGAATTCTTGATTCCGCTGCCCGAGCCCGCGGTGCGCGAGCAGGCGGCGCGCTGCATGAACTGCGGCATCCCCTATTGTCACAACGGCTGCCCGGTGAACAACCAGATCCCGGACTGGAACGACCTCGTCTACCGCGGCGATTGGCAGGAGGCCTCGCGCAACCTGCATTCGACCAACAATTTCCCGGAATTCACCGGCCGCGTCTGCCCCGCGCCCTGCGAGGCCTCCTGCACGCTCAACATCGACGACCAGCCGGTCACCATCAAGTCGATCGAATGCGCCATCGTCGACCGCGCCTGGGCCGAGGGCTGGCTGGCGCCTGAGCCGGCCGCCAAGCGCACCGGCAAGTCGGTGGCCGTCGTCGGTTCCGGTCCCGCCGGCCTCGCCTGCGCCCAGCAGCTCGCGCGCGCCGGCCATGACGTCCACGTCTACGAGAAGAACGGCAAGCCCGGCGGTCTGCTTCGCTACGGCATCCCCGACTTCAAGATGGAAAAGGCGCTGATCGACCGCCGCGTCGCGCAGATGGAAGCCGAGGGCGTGACGTTCCATTGCGGAATCAACGTCGGCGTCGACCTGACGTTCGCCGACCTGCGCGCCAGGCACGACGCGGTGGCGCTGGCCGGCGGCGCCGAGAAGGGCCGCGACCTGCCGATTCCGGGCCGCGACCTCGACGGCGTGCATTTCGCGATGGAGTTCCTGCCCCAGCAGAACCGTCGCGTGTCGCGCGAGGCGAGCGCGTCGAACGTCGCGCCGATCCTGGCGACCGGCAAGCGCGTCGTGGTCATCGGCGGCGGCGACACGGGTTCGGACTGCATCGGCACCTCGGTGCGCCAGGGCGCCCTCTCGGTGACCCAGCTCGAGATCATGCCGCAACCGCCCGCCAAGGAGGACAAGCAGCTCACCTGGCCCGATTGGCCGCTGAAGCTGCGCACCTCGTCGAGCCACGAAGAGGGCGCGACGCGCGAATTCGCCGTCACGACGACGCGCTTCGTGGGCGAGGACGGCGCGGTAAAGGGCCTCGAATGCGCGCGGGTCGACGACAAGATGAAGCCGATCCCCGGCGCCGGTTTCACGCTGGAGGCCGAGCTCGTGCTGCTGGCGATGGGTTTCGTGTCGCCGCTCCACGAGGGCCTCGTCGCGCAATCGGGCGCCAAGCTCGACGGGCGCGGCAACGTCGCGGCCGACACGGTCGGCTACGCGACCTCGGCGCAGGGCGTGTGGGCCTGCGGCGACATGCGGCGCGGCCAGTCGCTGGTGGTGTGGGCGATCCGCGAGGGCCGGCAATGCGCACGCGCCATCGACCTCGCGCTCGAAGGCGCCACCGTCCTGCCGCGTTGACGGGGACGCGCCCGGCGCGCTAGCCAAGGACGTCGCAGGGAGAGCGCGCCGGCCCCGGCCGTCGCCGCCGAAGGAGCAACCGGCCCCGGAAACTCTCAGGCCCAAGGACCGCGGCACGGCATATCTGGAGAGCGGCGGCGCAAGCCGCCCGCCGAAGGGCTAGCGGCCTCAGGCGAAAGGACAGATGGGGCCCGGAGGCCGGCCGCCGCGAGGCGGCCGGACGTGCGTGGGCGTCATGAAATCTTCGCGAAACCGGGGTTCCGCCGCCAAGCCCGCCGGGCTTGCGACCTTCGTCGACATGTTCAAGGTCGGGGTCGGCCCCTCTTCGTCGCACACGACCGGCCCGATGGTGGCCGCCCGCCGCTTCGCGCTCGCGCTCGGCGAAGGCGAGCGCGACGTAGCCGCGGTCGTCGCCACGTTGCACGGCTCGCTCGCCTGGACGGGAGCGGGCCATTGGACCGACAAGGCGGTGACGTTGGGGCTCGGCGGCGCCGCGCCCGAGACGCTGACGCCCGAGGCGGCCAAGGACGCGCTCGACCGCGTGCGCGCCGAGCGTCGCCTGACGCTGCCCGCGGGCGCGACGATCCCCTTCGATATGGCGCGCGACGTGAAGTTCGACCGCCGTACCAAGTTCGAGCGCCATCCCAACGCGATGACCTTCGAGGCCTTCGCGCCCGGCGGCGCTTCGCTGCGCAAGGAGGTCTGGTATTCGGTCGGCGGCGGCTTCGTCGAGCGCGAAGGCGATCCGCCGGCGGCCGCCGCGGACGCTCCGTCCGA
>JAGWKJ010000142.1 GCA_028865375.1 Hyphomicrobiales bacterium
GAACGGCCGGCGCCCAGCGGCGCCCAGTCGCGGTCGAACGTCTCCACCAGGCCGACCGCCTCATGGGCGCCGAAGCGGAAGCGGAACAGGTCGAACAGCCGGTGAGCGCGGGCGAGATGGGCCGGCGCGCCGGTCGCGGCGTGCAGCGCCAAGGTCGCCTCGAGCAGCCGCATGTGGCTCGCCTGGCGGCGGGGCAGGGCGCTCGCCGCCGTCTCGCGATAGCCTTCCGAGCCGGTGGCGAGCTCGTCGTCGAGGAAATCGACCGTGACCTCGGCGGCCGGGCGGGCGGCGACGACGCCTGCCGCGATAGCCGCAGCCAGGGCTTTCAAGGCCACCGCATGGCCGTCGAGGCCGCGCGTGGCGTCGAGCACGCGGTCGTTGGCGTCGACGCCGGAAACGAACCCGGGCGCGCCGTCGGGGGACAAAAACCGACCCGTGAGCGCCGAAGCGGCTTTCGCCACGGCGATCATCGGGCTCGAACCGTCGGGCGCGGTCGCGGCGAGGCGGGCGAACGCATAGAGCGCCTCCGCCTGAACGACGAGGGTGAAGCCCGGCCCATGCGAGGCGTCTTCTTCAAAGGCGTGGACCGCTCCGTTCCACATCCGCTCACGCCAATCGAGGGCGTTTGAGGCCGCCCAGCGGCCAAGTGCGCCGCCGTCCTCGAGCCGCGCCTCCACATGACGTCGATGAACCATGGACCGCTCCCTCGTCCGACCTAGGGGAACGCTAAGTCCGGCGCTCTTCCTGCGCGTTAACGCGGCCGGGTTTCCATTTGGATGGTTTCTCCGGGCTGAAAATCGGCGTCGTTATCTTCGGTTAACCATGAGGCCCCCAACTAGGCGACGTAAAGGAATCGGCAACGTTAATCGCGCTATCCAAGCGCTTGCGTAAGCGTCGGCGGCGTCTTGGCCAAGTTCCTCCTCACCTTTGCTTGGGTCGCGGCTTCGATCGCTTTCATGGCGTTCGTCGCCGAACCCGTGTCGGTGAAGGCGCAGTTCGCCTTCGCGTTCGGCGGCTGCGCCGCGATGATCGCGATCAAGTGGCTGGGCCTGCGCGGACCGTGGCGCCACGTCTTCCTGGCGATCGGCACCTCGATCGTGCTGCGCTATTATTATTGGCGCACGACGAACACGCTGCCGCCCTTCGCCGAGCCCCTGAACTTCACGGCCGGCGTCCTGCTCTGGGCAGCGGAGGCATACAGCGGCGTGATGCTGGCGATCAGCCTGTTCGTCACCGCCGACCCGATCGAGCGGCCGCCGCCTCCCATCGTCGCGGACGCCGACCTGCCGACGGTCGACGTCTATGTGCCGACCTACAACGAGGATCCGGCGATGGTCGCGATGACCGTCGCCGGCGCGTTGCGGATGGATTACCCCGCCGGCAAGCTGAAGGTCTTCATCCTCGACGACGGCGGCACCGACCAGAAATGCGGCCAGGCCAACGAAAAGGCCGCCGCCGAGGCGCGCGCGCGCCGCGCGGAACTGACCCAGCTCGCCGCCGATCTCGGCGCCGGATACCTGACCCGCGCCAAGAACCTGCACGCCAAGGCGGGCAACATGAACAGCGCGCTCGCCCATACCAAGGGCGCGATTATCCTCGTGTTCGACGCCGACCACGTGCCGATGCGCGAGTTCCTGCGCCACACGGCCGGCCATTTCGTCGCCGACCCGAAGCTGTTCCTGTGCCAGACGCCGCACTGCTTCTCGAACCCGGACCCGCTGGAAAAGAACCTTGGCACCTTCAAGTCGATGCCCTCGGAAAACGAGATGTTCTACGGCATCATCCAGCGCGGGCTGGACAAGTGGAACGCCGCCTTCTTCTGCGGCTCGGCGGCGCTCGTGCGCCGCAAGGCGCTGGAAGAAGTCGGCGGGTTCTCGGGCATCTCGATCACGGAGGATTGCGAGACCGCGCTCGACCTCCACGCGCGGGGCTGGAACAGCCTCTACGTCGACCGGCCGATGATCTCGGGCCTCCAGCCCGAGACTTTCGCCTCGTTCATCGGCCAACGCTCGCGCTGGGCGCGCGGCATGTTCCAGATTTTCCTGCTCAAGAACCCGCTGATGAAGCGCGGGCTGAGCTGGGCGCAGCGCATTTGCTACCTCTCGAACATGACGTTCTGGTTTTTCCCGATCTTCCGCCTGCCGTTCCTCGTCGCGCCGCTGCTCTACATCTGGTTCTCGATGCAGATCTACGTCGCCAACACGCAGGAATTCATCGCCTACACCGCGCTCTACATGGTCGCGAACATGCTGATGCAGAACTACCAGTTCGGCAAGGTGCGCTGGACGTGGGTGTCCGAACTCTACGAATTCGTTCAGTCGGTCTATCTCAGCCGCGGCCTGCTCAGCGTCGTGCTGAACCCGCGCAAGCCGACGTTCAACGTCACGGACAAGGGACAAAGCCTCGAGACGGACCATCTCTCGGAATTGGCGACGCCCTATTTCGCGATCTATGCGGTGCTCGCGGCCTCGGCCGTCATGGTGTTCTGGCGCTGGTTCACGGAGCCGGACGCCAACGAGCTGCTGCTCGTGGTCGGCGTGTGGAACGCGTTCAACCTGCTGCTCGCCGGCGCCGCGCTCGGCGTCGTCTCGGAGCGGCGCACGCCCCGCGTCGACGTCGACCGCAAGGCCGAGGTCGCGCTCGGGCCCGCGATCGCGGAGTGCCGGATCGCCGACGTCTCCTATGGCGGCTGCCGCGTGCTCCTGCCGGCCGGCCCCCAGGCGCAGGGCCTCGAACGCGGCGCGCAGGGCGTGTTGCGGATCGTCGGCCGCGACGGGGCGGTCCTGCCCAGCGTGCCGGTCAAGGTCTCGAACTTCCGGCCCGAAGGCGGCGACCTCTCGGTCGGCTTCGAGTTCGAGACGATGAAGCTCGAACAGCGCCTCGCCGTCATGGACGTGATGTACGAGGACATGAGCGCGCTCGCCCGATGGCGCGAAGGCCGCCAGAAGCAAAGGGGCGTGTGGGCCGGCGTCGCCGGCTTCGTGCGTTGGGGGTTCGTCGAGCCGGTGCGCGGCTGGAGTTATTTCATCCGCCACGTGCGCGACCTGCGCGCCGAACGGGCCGCCGCGCGGATGGCCGAAAGGGCCGGAGCGACGCTGGCCGCCCAAGCCGCGGCGGCCGCGGCGTCGACGGCGGCGGCTCCGTCGTCGCCGGCACCCGACATCATCCGCATCCCCGTCGCGGCGAACGCCAAATGAGGCGCGCGACTTCGCTCTTCGCGCTGTGCGCCGCGCTGGCGGCCGCCGCGCCGGCCTGCGCCGATCCCGCCGCGTTGCGCGCGGGCGATCGATCGGTCTGGGCGCGTCCCGCCGCCGACGCGGAAAGCCTGAAGTTCGTGGGCGAAGACGGGACGCGCACGTTCCCGTTGTTCCTGACGCGCGCCGAGACGCGTTCGCGTTCGCGCTTCCATCTCGCGTTCACCAACGCCGTGTCCGTCATGCCCGAGGCCTCGACGCTGACCGTGACGCTCGACGGCGCGCGGCTCGCGCAGGCGCGGCTCGCGGCGGCTTCGTCGCCGGGCGTGATCGACGTCGAGGTTCCCGCCGGCCTCCTCGCTCCCGGGCTCAACCTGCTGAAGGTGGACGTGGTGCAGCGCCACCGCGTCGACTGCTCGCTCGGGGCGACCTACGAGCTCTGGACGAAGCTCGACGGCGCCGCGACCGGCTTGACGTTCGACGACCCGAAGGTCGCCGGGACGGCGCGCCTCGACGACCTGCCGACGCTGCCGGCCGACGCGCGGGGCGCGCAGCGGATGCGCGTCGTCGCGCCGGCGGACGCCGACGGGGCGCGGCTCGACGCAGCCTTTCGGGCCGCGGAGGCCGCCGCCATCCGCGGCGGCTTCGCGCATCCGGTGGTGGAAGCGGCGTCGGCGCCGGGCCCGTTCGACGGCCTCGAGGTCGTGGCGGGCGTGCGCGCCGATCTTGTGCGAGACTTCCCCGATCTCGCCCTGCCCGAGGGCGATGGCGCCGGCGTGGCGCTGACGCCGACGGGGCCCTGCGGCGCCGCCCGCCTCGTCGTCGTCGGCTCGTCGGCGCGCTCGCTCGATCGCGAAATCGCGTCGTTGGCGAAGCCCGCGCCGATGGCCGCGGCCGCCGCCGCCGCGGCGCCGCAGTCGTGGCCGACGGCGGGCGGGGCGCTCGACGCCGGCGCGACCGTCACGCTGGCCGCTCTCGGCGTGTCGTCGCGCGAAACGACCGGCCGGATGTTCCACGCGGGTTTCGACGTGCAATTGCCGCCGGACTTCTATCCCGCCGACTACGACAAGCTCGTGGTCGCGCTCGACGCCGCCTATGCGCCGGGCCTCGGCCGCAAGGCGCAGGTGCTCGTGCGCGTCGACGGGCGCGACGCCACTTCGCTGTCGATGGCCAACCCGTCCGGCGCGCTGTTCAAGCGGCGCGAACTGCCGATCCCGCTGGGCGCCTTCGAGCCCGGCTTCAACCGCGTCGAGATCGAGGCGCAGGCGCCCGCCGCCTCCGACGCCGCCTGCGACGTGCGCGCGACACTGAAGGCCGCGCGCCGCTTCGCGCTGTTCGGCACGACGACGGTGGCGCTGCCGGCCACGGCGCGGATCGCGCACCTGCCGGACCTCGGCGCGACCGCGGTGGCGATGTTCCCCTATCAGCGCCGCGGCGGCGTCTCGCTCGTGCTCGCGCGCCGCGACCCCGCCACCATCGGCGCCGCCGCCACGTTCCTCGCGCGCGAGGCGACCACGATGGGTCGCATCGTCTCGGCGTCGACCGCGCCCGCCCAAGCGCCGACGCCGGCCGGCGACGCGATCTTCTTCGGCGCGCTCGGCGAGCTCCCGCCGCAAGTCGCGGCTAGGCTCGGCGTCGACGCCGCGGCGGCGCGCGCGGCATGGGCGAAGGCGAGGTCGGACGCCGCGGAGAAGCGCGCCGAGGCGGTCGCGGCGCCGACGGACGCCGCGCCGGCCGATATCGCCGACCGCTGGGCGCGCAAGGTCGATCATGGCGCGCTCGGCTTCGATCCGCTGGGCGCGGCTTGGCGCTGGGAGGACCGCTACGTCGGCCTGCGCGGCGCGGATTTTGCGCTGTCGCGGCGGCCATCGCCCGCCTTCGCGCCCGGCCCCGGGCAATCGCTCGTGCTCGCGCAGGGACAGGCGCCGGCCGGCGGCGGCGCGACCTGGACGCTGGTGACCGGTCCCTCGGCGCCCGCGCTCGCGCGCGACCTCGCCGCGTTGACGTCGCCGAGCCTGTGGTCGCGCGTCCACGGCGCGATCGTCGCGTTCGATCCCGCCAAGCGGCGCGTGACCGAGGCGCCGGGCACGGCCGGCTATTTCGTCGGCGATCCGCTGTCGAGCGTCGGCAACCTCAGGCGCATCGCGGCGGGCTGGCTGTCGTCGAACCTCGACGCCTATGCGTTCCTGATGCTGGTTGGCGCGATGGCGCTGGGCTTCGCGACCTCCGCGGTCGTGCGCCGCTACGGGGTGAAGCCGTGAGGCGCGCGCTGGCCGGTCTCGCGCTCGGCGCCGCGATCGCGCTCGGCGCGCCGGCCCGCGCCGCCGCGCCGTCGGTGCGGGTCGACGCGTGGATCGCCTGGCGCGACGCCTTCGTGAAGGACGACGGCCGGCTGGTCGACGTCGACAACGGCGGGGTCAGCCACAGCGAAGGGCAGGGTTACGCGCTCCTGCTCGCCGCCTTCGCCAGCGACGGCGATTCGTTCGCCAGGATCTGGGCGTGGACGAAGTCGAACCTGATGGTGCGCGCCGACGGGCTCGCCGCCTGGCGCTGGCGCGAGGCCGACGCGCCCCACGTCAAGGACATGAACGACGCCACCGACGGCGATCTCCTGATCGCGTGGGGCCTCGCGGAAGGCGCGCGGCGGTTCGACCGGCCGCAGTACCGCGCCGCCTCGCGCAAGATCGCGCGCGCGATCCTCGCGCACGCGACCTTCGAGAGCCCGCTCGGCCTGATGCTGAAGCCCGGAATCGCCGGCTTCGGCCCGAAGGACTCCAAGGACGGCCCCGTCGTCAATCCATCCTATTTCGTGTTCCCGGCCTTCGACGCGCTCTCGCGCGTCGCGCCGAGCCCCGCTTGGGCGAAGCTGCGCGAAGGCGGCCTCGCGCTCCTCGCCGCGGCGCGCTTCGGCAAGGCGGGCCTGCCCACCGACTGGGTGAGCTTGAAGGCCGCGGCGCCGGCGCCGGCGGCCAAATGGCCGTCGGCGTTCTCGTATGACGCGATCCGCGTGCCCCTCTATCTCGCGTGGGACGGAAAGGCGCCGAAGGCGGCGTTGGCGCCGTATCTCGGCGCGTTCGCGGACGGCGCGCCCTCGATCGTCGACGTTTCGGGCGCCAAGCCCGACGCGTCGTTCGCGGACGCCGGCTATCGCGCCGTCGCCGCGACGGCGCTGTGCGCCGCCGACGGCGCGAAGATCCCCGCCGACCTGAGAAGCGTCGCCGACAAGCGCTATTTTCCCGCCACGCTGCACATGATGAGCCT
>JAGWKJ010000143.1 GCA_028865375.1 Hyphomicrobiales bacterium
GGTAGAACAGGTCTGTCTCGAGGAAGATCTGCCCGTCGGTGATCGAGATCACGTTGGTGGGGATGTAGGCCGACACGTCGTTGGCCTGCGTCTCGATGACGGGCAGCGCCGTCAGCGAGCCGGCGCCGTGCGCGTCGTTCATCTTGGCCGAGCGCTCGAGCAGGCGGGAGTGGAGATAGAACACGTCGCCGGGATAGGCCTCGCGGCCCGGCGGGCGGCGCAGCAGCAGCGACATCTGGCGGTAGGCGACGGCCTGCTTGGAGAGGTCGTCGTAGATGATGACGGCGTGCATGCCGTTGTCGCGGAAATATTCGCCCATCGCGCAGCCGGCGAACGGCGCCAGGAACTGCATCGGCGCCGGGTCCGAGGCGGTGGCGGCCACGATGATGGAATATTCGAGCGCGCCGCGCTCCTCGAGCACCTTCACGAACTGGGCGACGGTGGAGCGCTTCTGCCCGACCGCGACGTAGACGCAATAGAGCTTCTGGCTCTCCGGCGCGCCGGCGACGTTGAGCGGCTTCTGGTTGAGGATCGTGTCGAGCGCGATGGCGGTCTTGCCGGTCTGGCGGTCGCCGATCACCAGCTCGCGCTGGCCGCGGCCGATGGGGATCAGCGCGTCGATGGATTTCAGGCCGGTCGCCATCGGCTCGTGGACCGACTTGCGCGGGATGATGCCCGGCGCCTTGACGTCGACGCGCGCGCGCTTCGTCGCGGCGATCGGGCCCTTGCCGTCGATGGGATTGCCCAGCGCGTCGACGACGCGGCCGAGCAGTTCCTTGCCGACCGGCACGTCCACGATCGAGCCGGTGCGCTTGACCGTCTGGCCTTCCTTGATCTGACGGTCCTCGCCGAACACGACGACGCCGACGTTGTCGTTCTCGAGGTTCAGCGCCATGCCGCGCACGCCGCTCTCGAACTCGACCGTTTCGCCGGCCTGCACGCCGTCCAGCCCGTAGACGCGCGCGATGCCGTCGCCGACCGAGAGCACCTCGCCGACTTCGGAGACCTGCGCGCCGTCGTCGAAGTTGGCGATCTCGTTCTTGAGGATGGAGGAGATTTCTGCGGCGCGGATGTCCATCAGCCGACCTCTTTCATGCGGGCGCGGAGCGCGTTGAGCCTGGTGCGAATCGACCCGTCGACCATGCGGGAGCCGAGCTTGACGACGAGACCGCCGACGATGGCGGGATCGACCTTGACGGCGAGGTCGACGGACTTGCCGCCGCCCGCCCCCGCCAGCGCGGCCTTGAGGGCCGCCACGTGGGAATCCGAAAGGGGAGACGCCGCCGTCACCTCGGCGCGCACGACGCCTTTGGCGCGGTCGTCCAGCCGGCGATAGGCGGCGATCATGCCGCCGACGGCGGCCAGCCGGCGCTTGCGCGCGACCAATTTCACGAAATCCGCGGCCAGCCCGAACACGCCGGCGCGCTGGAGCACGACGGCGACCGCGCGGCCCTGTTCGGCCGCCGACAAAGCGGGGCTCGCCGCCATTCGGCGCAGGTCGGCGCTCTCCGCGAGCAGCCGGTCGAAGGCGTCGAGGCCGGCCATGACTTCGTCGGTCTTGGCGCGTTCGCGCGCGAGGTCGAACAACGCGGACGCATAGCGGCCCGCCACGCCGGTGGCGACATTCGTTTCCTGGGAGATGTCCTGCGCCACGACGATCCGGCCATTCTAGGCGCCAAATCGCTCCGGACTCGGGGCGCTGGGGCCCTCGGTCAGTCGCTGCGTGGCGCGATCATGCGGACCCCGGCCGCCGCAAAGCCCGCCGAAGTGGGCGGCGCGTAACATAGGCATTTCCGTGGCGCAACCCCGCCAAGGCGTCGGCGGCGCGACGCGACGCCGCGGTTACCCGCCGGCGGCGCGCGGCCTTGCGGCGCGGGCGATGATCGCCACCAGCGCCGCGGCCGCAAGCGTCACGAGAAACGCGATCCGCAGGCCCGCCGCTTGCGCGACCGCGCCGATCAAGGGCGGGCCGAGCAGGAAGCCGGAATAACCGACCGTCGCCGTCGTCGCGATGCCGGTCGAGGCGCCGCCGGCGGCCTCCGCGCCGGCGCCGAACACGGTCGGCACCATGTTGGCGACGCCGGCGCCCACCAGCCAGAAGCCGACGATCGCCGCGACGCCTTGATAGGGCCCCACCACGAGCGCGACACCCGCCGCGACGACCGCTGCGCCGGCCATGACAGTGGGCATCCGGCCCAATCGGGCCACCACGCGGTCGCCGACCAACCGCATTCCCAGCATCGCCAGCGCGTAGCCGACGTAGCCGACGGTCGCGCGGTCCGGCGCGAGACCGAGATCGTCGCGCAGATAGACGCCGCTCCAGTCGGTCGCCGAGCCTTCGATCATCATGCCGAGCGCCGCGATGGCGCCAAAGGCCAGCAGGCGGCGCTCGGGCCAAGCAAAAGCATGGCCGTCGGGTGCGCGGTCGCCAACCCCGATCAGGAACGTCCAGGGCCAAGCGACCGCAAGGGCCAAAGCGGCCTCGACGCCAAGTTGGACGCCGGCGCTGGCGCCCGAATGGATGAGCCAAGCTCCGATGGCCGAACCGGCCAGACCGCCCGCGCTCCAAGCCGCATGAAACGACGACATGATCGGCGCTCGCCACGCTTTCTCGACGTTGGCGGCATGGGCGTTCATCGGCACGTCCATCAAGCCGTTGAAAATGCCGAACAAGAATGCGACTGGGCCGAGCAGCGACAATCCCGGCGAGACCGCCGCGCCCAACGGCAGCGCCGCCATCGTCAGCGCGAAGGCCGGAGTGGACAGCCGCAACGCCCGCCCGGTGCCGCCGAACCTTGGAACCGCCAAGCCGCCGAACGGCATGGCGGTGATCGCACCGGCGGCGACCAGCAGCAGCGCGACCGACAACGCACCGTCGGACAGTCGATAGTCCGCCTTGATGGCGGGGATCGCGACCGCCCAAGCGCCGACGCCGAAACCATTGGCGAAGAAGACGGATGCGACACCGAGGCGGGCCTTCATGGGCCTATCCGCAGCGACCGTCGAGCTGGATGTCATAAGGGCGAATCTCAGGGCCAATGCCCGCCCGCTCATAGCGCGAGCTTGCATGCCGACCCGACGGGATCGGTTCAATTCTCGATTACGACGGTAATGATCGGACCCGTCGTCGCGTCGAAAATGACGAAAGGCGGTAGAAGACTTGGGTCGATTCGGCACGCTCGGGTCCGTACATGTGCGTTCGGCGCCACACACGATGCCCAAATGCGCGTCGCCAAGATCGGACACGATCAAATCCGCTTGTTTGCGAGGCGAAATCGGATAGGTATGCCGACGAGCGGTCAACGCCGTCGGTGACGTCGAAGGTTCGAATGGCATTTCCGTCCGCAGCGTTCCCGGTACGGCCCGCCGAGTATCCGTTGGGCGCCCTTCGAGTGGGCGCCCTTCGAGCCGTTTTGGCCTGTGCGGCGCTCACGCTTGCCGGTTGCAGCGCCCTGCCAGATTCCGGACCGAGCACCGATGCGGTGTTCAAGGACGCCGCCCAGACGGCGCCCGACGGCGCGACGGCGCAAAACTATGAAATCGCCGACGTCGATCAAACGGTGATCGAAGCGCTGTCGGTCCGTTCGCCGGCGAGCTTGGCCAAGCGGTTCGGCGACTATCGTCCCCCGGTCGACACCGTCATCGGCGTCGGCGACGTGGTTCGGATCACGATCTGGGAGGCCGGATCGGGCGGTCTGTTCGCCGCGCCGCCGATGGTCGGCCAGTTCTCGACCGGCGCCAACAGCGCGACCATACCGGACCAATCGGTGGGCCGCGACGGCACGATCACGGTGCCGTTCGCGGGCCGCATCAGGGCGGCGGGCCTGTCGCCCGCCAGCCTGCAATCGCGCATCGCGACGGCGCTGGTGGGCAAGGCGAGCCAGCCCCAAGTGCTGGCGACCATCGTCCGGCAAGTGAGCGCCGACGCCACCGTGGTGGGCGAAAGCACGGGCGGTGCCGTGGTGCCGCTGGCGCCGGGCGGCACGCGGATCCTCGACGCGATCGCGCAGGCTGGCGGCATCCATACTCCGTTGTTCGAGACCGAAGTCCGGTTGTCGCGCGGCGGCCGCACCGAGGCGGTGCCGGTCTCGACCATCGTCTCGAACCCTCGCGAGAACGTCTATCTGCGTCCCGGCGACACGATCGCGCTAGTGCGCAAGCCGCGCAACGTGCTGGCGCTCGGCGCCACCGGGGGCAGCGCGCAAATCCCGTTCGATTCCGACCACATGACCTTGGCCGACGCGCTCGCCAAGGCGGGCGGCCTGCAGGACTACCGCGCCGATCCCGCCGGCGTATTCGTGTTCCGCTACGAGAGCAACGCGGTCGCCGGTCGCTTGCGCCCGGGCAGCTCGCTCGTGGCGACGCGCGCGCGCGTGCCGTTCGTCTATCGGCTCAACCTGCGGCAGGCGCAGAACCTGCTGTTGGCGCAGCACTTCCCGATGTTCGACGGCGACGTGCTCTATGTATCGAATTCGCCATACGTCAGCGTGGCGAAGGCGACGCAGATCTTCGCCAATGTCGCGCAGCCGGTGACGACCGCGGCTTCGGTCAGGTCGGCGTTGAAATGAATGTCGTCCGGGGCGCGAGTTTGGGATTGTGCGTCGTGCCGAATGGGGACTAGGAATTCGGAGTCCGCGGAGAGCGGGGCCGACGGGTAGCGGGTTCAGCACGGAGTGGGTCCAAGTCCGATACGCCGCTTAGGTTTTATATTGTCGGTCGCCGGAGTTTTGCCGGGTGCCGCGTTGCGTTCCGAGAAATCGCTTTTGGGGGGTATTTTTGTCGCTCGCTCTCGATTTGAACGATGCACGGCGCGCTGCGACCGCGCGCGAGCTCGCCGCCGAAGCCGATGCCGTGCTCTACGACGTCACCCGTATCGCGACGCGTTTTTTCCGGTCGACGCCCAACGGCATCGATCGCGTCGACTTGGCCTATGCGAGACACTTCCTCGGTCGCGCGGAAGACTCGGGCTTCGACCGCGGCGTGATCTGGACTCCGCTCGGCGCGCGGACGTTTTCGGGCGCGCGCGGCGCGCGACTCGTCGACGACGTGCTGGCGCATTGGGGCGAGACGCGCGCCGCCGACGGCAACCTTTTCGACCGGCCCACCGGCCGCCCGCGTCCCGCGCGTCGCGCCGGCGAGTTCCTTCGTGGCGTGTCCGCGGTCTCGAAATCCATTCCGCGCGCGATCGCGCCTTCGCCCCCGGCCGCGAAGCGGCACGGCGGCGGCTTCTATTTCAACGCCAGCCAGTTCCCGATCTGGCGGCGCGAACATCGCGCTTGGGTGGCGCGCCAGACGGGTCTGCGGTCGGTGTTCTTCGTCCACGACCTGCTCCCCATCACGCATCCGGAATTCTTTCCCGCCGCGGAACCCGCGCGCCACCTGACCAGGATGGAAGCGATCGCCGACAGCGCCAGCGGCGTCGTCGTCGCCAGCGAACACGTGCGCGACGACCTCGCGCGCCATTTCCGCGGCCTCGGCCGCGCGGCGCCACCGGTCTGCGTCGCGCCGCTGCCGGTTTCGGAAACCTTCGTGAACAGCCCACCGCGCATCGGCATCTCCGGCGGGGCGCCTTTCTTCCTGGTTTGCGGCACGGTAGAGCCGCGCAAGAACCACCTGCTCCTCCTGAACGTCTGGCGCGAATTGATCCGTCGCGAGGCCCATTCGGCGCCGAAGCTGATCGTGGCCGGCCGCAGGGGCGGCGGCTGCGACAACACGGCCGCACTGCTCGACCGCGCCACGGAATTGCGCGGACACGTGATCACGATCCCGGACGCCACGACACCGGAAGTCTGCGCCTTGATGGACCGGGCCCAGGCCGTGCTGATGCCGTCCTTCGCCGAGGGCTTCGGCTTCCCGGTCCATGAAGCGGTCGCTCGCGGGACGCCGGTGCTGGCCTCCGACATCCCGGCCTTCCGCGGTCTGTCCGGCTCGCCGCTGGTGACGCTGATCGACCCGGTGGACGGGGCGGGCTGGCTGGAAGCCGTGCGCGCGCGCGCGGGCGTGCGCGGCCGCAAGCGCGGCGCGCGCGAAATCCGCACCACTTGGGAAGGCCATTTCCGCGAGGTCGAAGGCTTCCTCGCGTCGCTGTGAAGGCGGGGATGCCTCCGATGGCGAATGCGCCGGTCGCCTATGACCTAACCCATTTGGTGTCGCGGCTGATGAGCCGCAAGCCGTCGGGCATCGACCAGATCGACCTCGCCTATGCGCGGCATTTCCTGGCGCCGGGACGGGCGCCCCTTGCGTCAGGCGTCAAATACGGCTTGAGCGCGGGCCGCGTGCTGGACAATGCAGCCGCCAATTCCGCGCTGGCGGCGGCGGACCGGACTTGGCGCGTCGCCAAGTCGGCGGCGAGCGCCGGCACGCCGGGATCGCGATTGGCCGCGCATGTCGCGCATCTGCGCCATCGCGCGGCCCGGACGCGCGGCGCGACGATTCCAGAGGGCGCCGT
>JAGWKJ010000144.1 GCA_028865375.1 Hyphomicrobiales bacterium
GGCCAAGCTCAAGGCCGGCGCGACGATCGCCGACTTGGCGACCGCCGCCAAGACCGTGGCGCGCCACGCGGAAGGCTTCGTGCGCAACGGCGGCGCCGGGCTGCCGGCGACCGTGGTGACCGCCGCCTTCGACGCGCCGGTCGGTTCGTTCGGCGCCGCGCCGTCGCCCGACGGGGAGACCGTGTTCAAGATCGTCGGCGAGACGCCGCCCGCCGCCGACGCCGCGGCGCAGGCGACCAAGGCGTTGCAGGCCGGCGTCGCGCGCACGATGGAAAACGACGGCATCGCCGTCTTCGTCGGCGCCTTGAAGGCGCGTGCCGGGGCGAGCGTCAACGAAACCGTGTTCCGCAGCCTTTCGGGCGGCGGCTGATGGCGGCGGGGCTCGATTTCGACGCCTTCGCGAAGACCTACGCGCAAGGCCGGCCGCAACTCGTCGCGCGCACGCTGGTGGCCGACCTCGAAACGCCGGTGGGCGCGTTTCTGAAGCTCGCGCGCTCGCGGGCGGGCGACATGCTGCTGCTCGAATCCGTCGAGGGCGGCGCGCAGCGCGGCCGCTATTCGATGATCGGGCTCGATCCCGACCTGCTGTTCCGCGTCGAGGACGGCAACGCCTCGATCGATCGGGCGCCGGCGCGCGGCGCGCCGGCGTTCGCCGCGCTGCCCGGCAAGCCGCTCGACGAATTGCGCGCGCTGCTCGCCGAAAGCGCGATCCCCGCCGCGCCCGGCCTGCCGCCGATGGCCGCCGGCGTGTTCGGCTATCTCGGCTACGAGATGGTGCGCCAGATGGAGCGCCTCGCGCCCGCCAAGCCCGACCGCATCGGCGTGCCCGACGCACTGCTGATGCGGCCCACGATCATGGTCGTGTTCGATTCCGCGCGCGACGAGATGTGGGTCGTCACCCCCGTTCGCCCCAAGGCGGGCGTCGCCGCCAAGGCCGCGCACGAGGCCGCGCTCGACCGCATCGAGGCCGTCGTGGCCGAGCTCGAACGCCCGCTCGCGCCCGCCGACAGCGAGCTCGTCGATCCGGCGCCCGCCGCGCCGCCGGTCTCCAACACGACGCCGGAAGAGTTCCACGCCATGGTCGCGCGCGCCAAGGAGCACATCCTGGCCGGCGACATCTTCCAGGTCGTGCTGTCGCAACGCTTCAGCGCGCCGTTCGACCTGCCGGCCTTCGCGCTCTATCGCTCGCTGCGGCGCGTGAACCCCTCGCCCTACCTGTGCTTCCTCGATTTCGGCGGCTTCCAGGTGGTGGCCTCGAGCCCCGAGATCCTCGTGCGCACGCGCGCCGGGCGGGTCACGATCCGCCCGATCGCCGGCACGCGGCCGCGCGGCGCCACGGAGGCGGAGGACCGCGCGCTCGAAGCCGACCTGCTCGCCGACCCCAAGGAGCGGGCCGAGCACCTGATGCTGCTCGACCTCGGCCGCAACGACGTCGGCCGCGTGGCCGGCGTGGGCAGCGTGCGCGTCACCGACAGCTTCTTCGTCGAGCGCTACAGCCACGTCATGCACATCGTGTCGAACGTTGAAGGCGAACTCGGCCCCGGCCGCGACGCGCTGGACGCCTTGGTGGCGGGTTTCCCGGCCGGCACCGTCTCGGGCGCCCCCAAGGTGCGCGCGATGCAGATCGTCGACGAGTTCGAGAAGGACCGCCGCGGCGTCTACGCCGGTTGCATCGGCTATTTCGGCGCCGACGGCGACATGGACACCTGCATCGTGCTGCGCACCGCGCTGGTGAAGGACGGCGCGATGCACGTCCAGTCGGGCGCCGGCATCGTCCACGACAGCGTTCCCGCCAGCGAGCAGGCCGAATGCGTCAACAAGGCGCGCGCGCTGTTCCGCGCCGCCGAAGAGGCCGTGCGCTTCGCCGCCGCCGCCCGCCGCGGGCAGTGAGGGAGGGGGCGGGGGCGGCCTCCTCCTCCCCTGCGAAGCGGGGGAGGTGGCGAGCGCAGCGAGACGGAGGGGGAGCCGGTCTCGCGCCACGGACGTCACGCGCGTTTCCGACGCGGTCGGAAACGACGCCTTGTGGCTCGCCGATCGGCGCTCGCCAAGGAACTCGACGGCCGACGCCCCCTCCACCGCGCGCTTCGCGCGGTCCCCCCGCCCCCCCCCCCCGCGAGCGGGGGAAGGGGGCGCCCGTTGCGCCGCGCGCAGGTCCGTTCGTGCCGGCCGCACCCTCACCGTTTGAACGCGACCTCGTCGGTCACGCGGTCGCCGACCGCGGCGCCGATCGCTTGCGCTTGGCCCGCGTTGATTTCGATCACCGCCGCCGTCTCGACGCCCGACGAAACGATGGCGTCCGACATCGGCTGCGCGTCGCGCGCGATCGAGACGATGCGCCCGTCGGCGCCCACGAACAGCATGTCGAGCGGAATGTAGGTGTCGTGCATCCAGAACTGCACGACGCGCGGCTTGGCGAACGTGAACAGCATGCCGCGGTCGGCCGGCATGTAGCGGCGGAACATCAGGCCGCGTTCCTTGTCGGCCGGCGTCGAGGCGACTTCGAGCCGATAGAGGTGGTCGCCGCTGGCGGTGACGACGTGCGCCGCGTCGAGCGCCGGCGTCGCCTCCTGCGCGCACGCCGGCACCGCCGGGGCGGCGGCAAGGGCCGTCGCCAGCGCGATCGTCAGCAGGCCGGCGGTCAAACGGATCGCGGAATGACGGGCCATCGGCCGACGCACCGGGCTTGGCGGGCCCTCAGTGGGATTGCGGGAACCGCGTGCTGTCAAGCGGGCGGATTTCCGCCGCCATAAGCCCGTGCGCGCCGTCGCCGTAGCGCACCAGCACGCTGTCGCCGGGCCGCACCTCGGCGAAGCCGTATTTCCGCAGCGTTTCCATGTGGACGAAGATGTCGGGCGTGCCTTCGCCGCGAGTCAGGAAGCCGTAGCCCTTGGCGCGGTTGAACCACTTCACGACCATGATCTCGAAGCCGCTGGTGGGCACGACCTGCACGTGGGTGCCGCGCGACGGCCGCTCCGCCGGATGGACCGCGGTCGACACGTCGACGGAGCGCACGCGCACCGCCTGCACGCCCTTGTCGCGGCGCACCGCGTCGCACACGATCCGGGCGCCTTCGGCGATCGACGGGAAGCCGTCGCGGCGCAGGATGGTGACGTGCAGGAGCACGTCGGCGCCGCCGGCGTCGGGCACGACGAAGCCGTAACCCTTGCCTTGGTCGAACCACTTCACGCGGCCCGCGATCTCGACGGTCTCGACCGCTTCGCCGCCGATGTCCGCCGTCGCGACCTGCTTCGTCCCGAATGCGTCTTCGTCCAAGGCCGCCCCCAACCGAACCATCCGCCGACGCGCGGCCCTCATGCGCCGCGTCCGAGCGATTCGTCACCGTCACGTTAGCATTGTCGCGCGCGCGTGGAAGCCTCGACGCGCGGCGCCTGCCGGAGAATTGTGTGGAAGACGGGTCATTCCCCGGTGAACAACGCGGACAATTCGCCGCGCCAGACGCCATCGGCCTCGGCGTCGAACGGCGTCGGGTCGCGGTTGGCGACGAAAACGCGCGCGCCGGCGCGCTTGGCCAGCCTCGGCAGGTCGGCGGCGGGGCGCACCAGCAGCGACGAGCCGAGCGCGAGGCAGAGGTCGCATTCCAGCATTGCGCGTTTGGCCCCCTCGATCGCGGCCGCCGGCAGGGATTGGCCGAACGCGACCGTCGCCGACTTCACGATGCCCCCGCAGGCGTCGCAGCGTGGCGTCTCGCCGCGCAGGTCCAACGCTTCGCGGATCGGCCGGAGTTCGCGCCTGGCGCCGCAATCGAGGCAGGCGGCATGCGTGCCCACGCCGTGCAATTCGACGAGCTTGTCGCCCGGCACGCCGGCCAGCGAATGCAGGCCGTCGACGTTCTGCGTCACGACCGCCAGCGTCGTCGCGCGCCGGGCCAGCGCGGCGATGGCGCGATGGGTGGGGCCGGGCGTCGCGCCGCGCCAGACGTCGTCGAGCGCGAACTTGCGCGTCCAGGCGAGACGGCGCGTCTCCTCGTCGGCCAGGAATTCCGCGAACGGCAACGGGGGATGGGCGAGCCAAGGCGAACCCGGCGACCGGAAATCGGGCACGCCGCATTCGGTCGAGACGCCCGCGCCGGTGAACACGACCAGCCGCCGTGCGGCCGCGATTTCGGCGAGAAGCGCCGCCCGCTCCATCAGTCGAGCCGGAACTTGCCCATTTCGCGGTGTTCGGCCGAAATCCGTCGCACCGTGCCCGTGACGGACCGGTAGATCACGGTTTCGGTCTCCACCATGTCGCGGTTGAAGCGCACGCCGCGCACCAGCGGGCTGTCGGTGACGCCGGTGGCGGCCACCACCACGTCGCCCGAGGCGAGGTCGCGCATGTCGTATTTGCGCTTGGGATCCTTGACGCCCATGGTCGCCGCGCGTTCGATCTTGGCTTGGGTGTCGAGGATCAGCCGGCCCTGCATCTGGCCCCCGACGCAGCGCAGAGCGCCCGCCGCCAGCACGCCCTCCGGCGCGCCGCCGGAGCCCAGATACAGGTCGATGTGCGTGTAATCGGGCTGCGTCGTGTAGATCACGCCGGCCACGTCGCCGTCCTGGATCAGGCGCACCGAGGCGCCGGCGCGCCGGCAGGCGGCGATCAACGCCTCGTGGCGGGGTCGGTCCAGGATCAGCACGCAGATCTCGGCCGGTTTCACGCCCTTGGCCTTGGCGAGCGAGCGAATGTTCTCCTCGGGCGTCATGTCGAGGTCGACGACGCCCTTGGGATAGCCGGGCCCCACGGCGATCTTGTCCATGTAGACGTCGGGCGCGTTCAGCAGCGATCCGGCTTGGGCCATCGCCATCACGGCGATCGAGCCCGGCATGTCCTTGGCGCACAAAGTGGTGCCTTCGAGCGGATCGACCGCGATGTCGACCTTGGGGCCGCCCTTGGCGCCGACCTCCTCGCCGATGAAGAGCATCGGCGCCTCGTCGCGCTCGCCCTCGCCGATCACGATGCGGCCGTCGATGGGCAGGCGGTTGAGCTCGCGGCGCATCGCGTCGACGGCGGCCTGGTCGGCCGCCTTCTCGTCGCCGCGCCCGCGCAGCCGCGCCGAGGAGACCGCGGCGCGCTCGGTCACGCGCACGAGTTCGAGCGTCAGGATGCGCTCGATGATTTCCTGCTGTCGGATCGTCAGGTCGGTCATTGCGCCCCTCCCAAGGCCTCTCGTCCGCCGGGCGGTGGCCGGCTCACTCGCGTTCGATTCGGATCACTTGCGGCCGGCCTTCGAGGTAGCCGTCCTCGACGACGCGGTCGAGCGCGCCGCGGATCGCGGCCTCGCTGGTGGCGTGGGTGATGAGCACGACCGGCACCACGCCGCCGGCGGCGGCGCGGCCGCGCTGCATGATCGATTCGAGCGAGATGTTGCGCTCGGCCATGCGGGTGGCGATCGCCGCCATCGCGCCGGGACGGTCGGAGACCGCCAGCCGCACGTAATAGCCGCCCTCGTGGCGCTGGATCGGCGCGCGGTCCGGCGCGCGCAGCGAGGCGACCGGCGCGCCGAAGGTCGGCGCGAAACGGCCGCGGGCCAAGTCCACCACGTCGGAGACGACCGAGGCCGCGGTCGCCGGGCCGCCGGCGCCGGGCCCCGTCAGCGTCACTTCGCCGATCGGCTCGGAATCGATCGTCACCGCGTTGAGCACGCCCATGGCCTGGGCGATGGGCGAGGACTTCGGCGTCATGGTGGGATGCACGCGCTGTTCGAGCCCGTCGGGCGTCATCGCGGCGACGCCCAGCAGCTTGATGCGATAGCCCAGTTCGTCGGCGGCGCGGATGTCGGCCCGCGTGATGCGCTCGATGCCCTCGACGTGCACGCCCTCCGCGTCGACCAGCGTGCCGAACGCGATCGAGGCCAGGATGGCGAGCTTGTGGGCGGTGTCATGGCCGCCGACGTCGAAGCTCGGGTCCGCCTCCGCATAGCCGAGCCTCTGCGCATCGGCGAGGCAATCGGCGAAGTCGAGCCCTTCGGTCTCCATCTTCGAGAGGATGTAATTGCAGGTGCCGTTGAGCACGCCGAACACGCGCTTGGGCGAACCGCCCGCCAGCGACTCGCGCAGCGTCTTCACGATCGGGATGCCGCCGGCCACCGCCGCCTCGTAGGCGAGGGCGACGCCGCGGGCTTCCGCGGTCACCGCGAGCGAGGGGCCGTGGGCGGCCAGCAGCGCCTTGTTGGCGGTCACCACGTGCTTGCCCGATTCGAGCGCGGCTTCGACGCAGGCGCGCGCCACGCCCTCCGCGCCCCCGATCAATTCGACGAACACGTCGACGTCGGGCGCGCGGGCGAGCGCGACCGCGTCGTCGTACCATTTGGCGTCGGGCGCGAGCTTGCGGCCCTTGTCGCGCGTGCGCGCGCTGACGGCGGCCAATTTCAGCGGCCGCCCCGCGCGCGCCGCGAGCGCATTGCCCCCGCGCGCCAGCGCATCGACGAACGCGGCGCCGACGATTCCCA
>JAGWKJ010000145.1 GCA_028865375.1 Hyphomicrobiales bacterium
GCTGTCGCCGGTGTGGACGCCCATCGGATCGACGTTCTCGATCGAGCAGATGATGATGCAGTTGTCCGCCTTGTCGCGGACGACCTCCATCTCGAACTCCTTCCAGCCGAGCACGCTCTCCTCGATCAGCACCTCGGTGGTGGGCGAGGCGTCGAGCCCGCGCTCCACGATGTCGATGAACTCGGCCTTGTTGTAGGCGATGCCCCCGCCGGTGCCCCCCAGCGTGAAGCTCGGGCGGATGATCGCCGGCAGGCCGATGTCGTCGAGCGCGTCGAGCGCCTCGGTGAGGCCCTTCGACACGTAGCGGCGCTTGCGGTCGGGTTCGTGGGCGTCCCATTCGCGGCGCAACCTCGCCAGCGCCTCGGCGCGCGCCTCGCCTTCAGGGACCGCGGCCTCGCGCTCGCGCACGAGCCGGGAATATTCCTCCTTGTCGGCGCGCTTCACGTCGGACGCGTTGGCCAGCCGCGAGCGCGGCGTCTCCAAGCCGATCTTGTGCATCGCCTGGCGGAACAATTCGCGGTCTTCGGCCTTGTCGATGGCGGCGGCGTCCGCGCCGATCATCTCGACCCCGAACTCGTCGAGCGTGCCGCGGTTCTTCAGCGACAGCGCGCAATTCAGCGCAGTCTGGCCGCCCATGGTCGGCAGCAGCGCGAAGCCGCCGGGGATCGCGTGGCGTTCCTTCTCGATGATCTTGGCGACCACCTCGGGCGTGATCGGCTCGACATAGGTGCGGTCGGCCATGTCCGGATCGGTCATGATCGTGGCCGGGTTGGAATTGACCAGCACCACCCGGTAGCCCTCGGCGCGCAGGGCCTTGCACGCCTGCGTGCCCGAATAATCGAACTCGCACGCCTGCCCGATCACGATGGGGCCGGCGCCGATGATGAGGATGGTCGAGATGTCGGTGCGCTTCGGCATGTCCGCCCGTCGATGGCGCGACCCGAAAGCCGCGCGCGAAAACGGGCGCTCGGCGACCCGAGGAGCCGCGCGCCCGGTGGAAAAGGGAACGGAAAGGCAACGCAAGCGCCGCCGCCCGTCCGCCCTCCCTAGACGGTTTGCCCGCCGGTGGGAAGGGCGGGATCGGGACGGGGACCGCGCGCCCGGCCCCGACATCGCGCGGACGGTTCGAACGTCCTAAGCTCGCCGCCCACCGAGGAGTTTCGCATGATCGTGCATTGGCTGGGCCATTCGGCCTTCCGCGTCGAGATCGAGGGCGTGGTCGCGCTGTTCGACCCGTTCCTGACCGGCAACCCGAAGTTCTCCGGCGACCGCGACGCGGCGATCGCGGGGGTCACCCACGTGCTGCTCACCCACGGCCACAACGACCATTTCGGCGACACGATCGACGTTCTCGCCAAGACCGGCGCGACGCTCGTCTCCACGCCCGAATTGTGCGGCTATGTCTCGTCGGTCGCGCCCGCCGCCAAATGCGTCGGCATGAACATCGGCGGCACGGCGCGGCTCGGCGACGCAAGCGTGTCGATGGTGCGGGCGCACCATTCGTCGTCCTACCACGCGCCCGACGGCGCCACGATCTACGGCGGCGAGCCGACCGGGCTGATCCTCAAGGTCGGCGGCCGCAGCGTCTATCACATGGGCGACACGGCGGCCTATTCCGACATGGGGCTCGTCAACGAGTTGCACCGGCCCGAGGTCGGCATCGTGCCCATCGGCGACCATTACACGATGGGCGCCGAAGAGGCCGCGCTCGCCGTCAACCGCTGGTTCGACTTCCGCGCGGTCTTCCCCTGCCACTATCGCACGTTCCCCGTGCTGGCGCAGGACGCGAGCGCCTTCGTCTCGCGGGTCATCAAGGGCAAGGTCCACGCGCCCGAGCCGATGGAGCGCGTGGAGACCTGAGCGGGCCGCTCAGTCCGCCGCCAGCGCGGCCGCGTCCTCTTCCGTCATCACGCCGGGACGGGCGCGCGTCGCGGGCAGCGTGATCGCGCGGTTGCGCGCGCCCGAACGCAACACGCCCTCCATCACCTCGAGCGCGTGCAGCGCGACGTCGCCCGACAGCCGCGAGGCGCGGCGGGTGCGGATCGCCTCGGCGAGCTCGGCGATGCCCAGCACGCGGTAGTTCGCGTTGGCGGGATTGTCGGGCGGGTTGTTCGGCTTGCCGAAGACCGCGCCCGACGTGTCGTGCCTTTCCCATTCGCCGCGGCCGCGCGCCACCTCGACGATGCCGCCGAAGAAATTGGGATCGGGCACGCGCATCGAGCCCTCCGTGCCGTGGATCTCGATCGGGTGCATGCCGTGGCGCCAGACGTCCCAGCTCATGCCCAGCATGACCCGCGCGCCGGAAGCGAACTCCAGCAGCGCGTGGGCGGTGGTGGGCGTCTCGACCTTGATGCGCTTGCCCTTGTTGGGGCCTTCCGCGGACACGGTGCGCGTCGGGTTGCCGATCGTCGTGGAGGCGAGCACGCGGCGCACGGGGCCCAGCAGGTTGACGAGCTGGGTGACGTAATAGGGCCCGAGGTCGAGCACCGGCCCGCCGCCCGGCTTGAAGAAGAAGTCCGGGTTGGGATGCCAATGCTCCATGCCATGCGACATCATGAAGGCGGTGCCCGAGATCGGCTTGCCGATCACGCCCGCTTCGACGAGCCCGCGCGCCATGCGGCCGGCCGGCCCCAGGATCGTGTCGGGCGCCGAGGCGATCGCGCGCCGGTTAGCCTTGGCGGCGGCCACCAGCTTGCGGCCGAGCGCGGCGGTGGCGGCGAGCGGCTTCTCGGTGAAGACGTGCTTGCCGGCCTTCAGCGCGGCCAGCGACACCGGATAATGCGCGTTGGGCACCGTCAGGTTGACCACGATGGCGACGTCCTTGGACGCCCGCAGGTCGTCCACCGACAGCGCCTTGACGCCGAACTCGTCCGCGCGCGCGCGGGCCGCCGCCGGCGCCATGTCCGCGACCGCGCGCATTTCCACGCCGCGGAACAGCGGCGCGTTGCGCAGATAGGTGCGCGAGATGTTGCCGCACCCGATGATGCCGACGCCCAACACGGTCATGGTCCGCCCCTCCCCCAATTGACGCCGCGCGCTCAGGCCCAACCCTTGACCGCCTCGATCGAGCGGCGCGCGAAGCGCAGCCAATCGGACGGCTTGTCGTGTTCCAGCACCAGCGTCTTGGCGCCCGCGGCGCGGCCGGCGGCGACCCAGGCTTCGAGCGGAAGCGCGCCGTGGCCGACGTCGGCCCAGCCGTCTTCGTCCTCCGCCGTGCCGTGCGGTGCCATGTCCTTGACGTGCAGCGCCACCACGCGGCCGGAATATTTTTGCATCCAGGCGAGCGGGTCCTCGCCCGCGCGCGCGATCCAGCCGAGGTCGGCCTGCCAGCCGATCGCCGGCGCCTCGCCCAGCAGCACGTCGAGCGGCTTGCCGCCGCCCGCGATGTCGGCGAACTCGAAGGCATGGTTGTGCCAAGCGAAGGCGAAGCCCTCGTCGGACGCCCGCTTGCCCGCGGCGGCGAGCCGCCCCGCGACCGCCTTCCAGCCGGCGAGATCTTGGCTGCGCTCCTCGGCGGGCAGCGCCGGGGCGATCAGCGTCTTCACGCCCAGCTTGCGCGCGGCGGCGGCGACGCCGGCGAAATCGCGTTCCAAGTCGGCGAGCCCGACATGGGTCGTCGGCGCCCCGACATGATGGGCCGTCAGCGCGGCGGCGAGCGCGTCAGCGTCGGCCAGCAGGCCGCCATAGGGCTCGACATTGCGATAGCCCAGCCCCGCCAGCGTCGCGACCTGCGCGGCGGCCGGAGGGGACATCCGGGCCGAATAGAGTTGGAACGATACGTTTTCGAGCGACGCCATGATCCCCTCCCGATCCAAGCATGTTAGATGGCCCGTGCGACGCTGTGAAGCGCGCGGCTGGATTCAGTTCGCTTGGAACGGTGTATGACCACCGGCAATTGCGGCGAGCCTAGCGGTTGACCTTTCAGAGGACGAAGCCGCGCGCGTTGACTGGCCGTCACCAATGTAGTAACGTCGCTACATAAAGGATCGAGGTCATGTCCAACACCACGCTTTCCAGCCGCGCGTTCAACCAAGACACTGGGCGAGCGAAGCGCGCCGCGGCGGCGGGGCCCGTTTTCATTACCGACCGCGGCACGCCCAGGCACGTGCTCCTGAGCATCGAGGATTATCGCCGCCTCGCCGGCGTACGTCGGAGCATCGCGGACGCATTGGCGCTTCCCGATGGCGACATGGAATTCGATCCTCCACGTGCGACGGTCGGGCTTCGTCGCGCCGACACCGCTTGATGTTCATCCTCGACACGAACGTCGTTTCCGATTTGCGGAAGGTCCGGTCGGGCGCGGCTGACGCCAACGTCGCCCGTTGGGCCGATTCCGTCGATGCCGGAGAGTTATTCCTCTCGACGATCACCGCTCTCGAACTCGAACTCGGCGTCCTGTTGGCGGAGCGGAAGGACGCTCGGCGAGGTTCGCACTTGCGGGCTTGGCTGGATGGGCAGGTCATGCCGGAATTTCAAGATCGGATCATTCCCGTGGACGCCGCCGTGGCCCGTCGGTGCGCCAAGCTCCACGTTCCCGACCCGCGCGCGGAACGCGACGCGCTGATCGCGGCGAGCGCGCTCGTCCACGGCATGACGATCGTCACCCGCAACGTCGCCGACTTCGAGCCGCTCGCCGTCGCGCTGGTCAATCCTTGGCTGCACGCCCCGGGCTGAGTGCGGCGCAACCGGGCGGTCTTCTTGCGCCGAACCGGCACGTCCCTTTGACATCCTCCGCCCCGGCCCTATGAAGCGCCACGCGCCGACCAAGAGCCAGCGATTGGAGCCGATGGCCCCGCCCACAAGCCCCTCGCAGATCGGCCCTCCGGCGAACGCCGATGCGTCGCCGCCGGCCGCGCCCGTCGCGCGGATTGACGCGATGCCGGCGCCCGCCCCGCTGGCGATGCCGGCCCAAATGTTCGACGTCGCGCCCGCGCCCGACGCGCCGGGCGGCGGCGCACGGCTCACGGGCCGGGCGCTCGCGTTGCGCCTGTTCGTCGTCGGCGTGACGGCCGCGCTCACCGCCTATGGCGTGCGCGAGATGTATCTCACCGTGGCGGTGGGCACGGTCACCTATCTGCAATGGGCCTTGATCGCGCTGTTCAGCCTGAATTTCTCCTGGATCGCGTTCGCCTTCGGCGCCTCGATCGTCGGCTTCTTCGTGGCGCTCCGGAGGGTCCCGCCGCCGCCGCGCCCGGCGTCGCTGGCGACGCGCACGGCGATCGCGATGCCGATCTACAACGAGGCGCCGGCCCGCGTGTTCGGCGCGGTCGCCGCGATGCGCGAGGAGGTCGAGGCGACGGGTCTCGGCGCCGCCTTCGATTGGTTCTGGCTGTCCGACACCACCGATCCGGACGTGTTCGTGGCCGAGGAGGCCGCCTTCCTGAAGCTGCGCGCCGCGCTCGGGCCGGACGCGCGGCTGTTCTATCGCCATCGGCCGAAGAACGCGCGCCGCAAGGCCGGCAACCTCGAGGACTTCGTCTCCCGCCATGGCGCGGCATACGATCACCTGCTGGTGCTCGACGCCGACAGCCTGATGTCGGGCGCGGCGATCGTGGCGCTGGCGGGCGCGATGGAGGCCGACCCCAAGCTCGGCATCCTGCAATCGCCGCCCTTGATCGTGAACCGCAACACGTTGTTCGCGCGCGTCCAGCAATTCGCCGCGCGCGTCACCGGGCCGGTGGTGGCGGGCGGGCTCGCCGCTTGGTCGGGCGACGACGGCAATTACTGGGGCCACAACGCGATCATCCGGATGCGCGCCTTCGCCGCCCATTGCGGATTGCCGGACCTGCCGGGCGGTCCGCCGTTCGGCGGGCTGGTGATGAGCCACGATTTCGTCGAGGCGGCGCTGATCCGCCGCGCCGGCTACGCGGTCAGGATGGCGCCGGCGACGCTGGGCGGTTCCTACGAGGAAAGCCCGCCCACGCCGCTCGACCTGGCGCAGCGCGACCGCCGCTGGGCGCAGGGCAACCTCCAGCACGCCCGCGTGATCGGCGCGCGCGGCTTCGCGCTCGCCTCGCGCCAGCATTTCGCCACCGGCATCTTCGGCTACGTCGCTTCGCCGTTCTGGCTGCTGCAATTGCTGCTGGGCATGGCGCTGGCGCTGCAATCGCGCTTCGTGCGGCCGGAATATTTCGCCAGCGACTTCGCGCTGTTCCCCACCTGGCCGCGGTTCGACGCGGCGCGCGCGCTGTCGCTGTTCGAGGTGACGATGGCGGTATTGCTGGCGCCCAAGCTGTTCGGACTGCTGGCCGCGCTCGCCGACGCGCCCACGCGAAGGGGCTGCGGGGGCGCGCTCGCGCTGATCGGCTCGACGCTGGTCGAGATCGTCGCCTCCGCCCTGCTCGCCCCGATGATGATGCTGGTGCAGACGGGCTCGGTGGCGGGCATCCTGCTCGGGCGGGACGCCGGCTGGAGCGCGCAGC